>JBIKRP010000243.1:0-4182 GCA_044349145.1 Flavobacterium sp. | reverse complement strand
GTTATTGACCCTCTTTTAGCGCATCCAATGATTGATATTATAAGAAAAGAATAAATGAAGATTTGTATTTTTTTCAATTTCGCTTTTTTTGAGAAGACAAAATAACAATTATATTTTATGGAATTGAAATAATTACAATAATTAATTAGTTGGCTTCAGTAACGGTTGTTTTACCTATAGGTTGCTAAGTTGTTTTAAAACAATGTTCTACATCTAAATCAGTAGTACTTTACACTAATTATTAATGCGACATAGCAATACAAAATATACTTATTTTCGCTCCAGGGATCTTTAAAAGTGATTTTCCACATGCCTCAAGTGTAGAGCCAGTAGTTAGGACGTCGTCAATAAGTAAATAGTGTTTGTTGTAATCTTTCGGGTCATAAACGACGTCAAAAATTTCGCGGTTATTGACTTCAATCCGATTTAAGAGGTTCTTTCGCGTTTGTGTCTTGGAGTATTTTGTTCGAATAAGTAAGTGCTCATTGAACGGTCGCTTCAAATGGTGGGACAATGATTTTCCAAAAGTTGTTACTTGATTGTATCCTCTCTCTTTGAGTTTCTTTTTATGAAGTGGAACGGGAATAATTTCGTCAATATCGCTTAATATGTCAAGACTGCGAATATCATCTGCACACCAATCAGCGATAGCGGATCCAATTTCCTCATATCCTCTATATTTTAAATTATGAATCAATTGTTGTACAATGCCTTTCTTATGAAAGTAAACAAATGTTGCGGCAAATTCTATCGGTATTTTTCCGTAGAATTTCTTAAATGCTTCGTTGTTTGGATTTAGATGATGAAGAGTTAAGGGGATTTCATGTCGACAACGAGTGCAAATAACATTTTCGTTGGAAATCAAAAGAGCATTGCAGCCTAAGCAAACCTTGGGATAAAAGAGATTTAATAAATTTTTGAACATCTGTATGGCGTTTATTAGATAAAAGTACAAAAAACTATTATTCGACAGTATTTTATGTTACATTTTAAATTCACTTTTTATATTTTTGCACCACTATGGCAAAACAAGAAGATTTATTTAAGAATGTAGTTTCGCATGCAAAGGAGTATGGATTTATTTTTCCGTCCAGCGAAATATACGATGGCTTGAGCGCAGTGTATGACTATGCTCAAAATGGTGTTGAATTAAAGAAAAATATTAGAGAATATTGGTGGAAAGCCATGGTTCAAATGCATGAAAACATTGTGGGTTTAGACGCAGCGATTTTGATGCATCCAACGACTTGGAAGGCATCTGGTCATGTCGATGCATTTAATGACCCTTTGATTGATAATAAAGACTCGAAGAAAAGATATCGCGCTGATGTACTTATTGAAGATTATGCGGAGAAGTTAAATCAAAAGGCAGAAAAGGAAATTGAAAAAGCAAGCATTCGTTTCGGTGATGCTTTTAATCGAGAAGAATTTGTCTTAACAAATGCGCGTGTTGTTGAATATCTTTCGCGAAAAAAGGAGATTCTAGAAAGGATGGCTAAATCGTTAGGCGATGAGAATCTCGAAGACGTTAAGGCGTTAATCGAAGAATTAGAGATTGCAGATCCAGAAACTGGTTCCAGAAACTGGACAGATGTAAAGCAGTTTAACCTAATGTTTGGCACTAAACTCGGAGCTTCAGCTGAGAACGCAATGGATTTGTACCTGCGTCCAGAAACAGCACAGGGAATTTTCGTCAACTTCTTGAATGTTCAAAAATCAGGCAGAATGAAGATTCCATTCGGAATTGCTCAGACCGGAAAAGCCTTTAGAAATGAGATTGTAGCAAGACAATTTATTTTCCGAATGCGTGAATTTGAACAAATGGAAATGCAGTTTTTTGTAAAGCCAGGTGAAGAGATGAAATGGTATGAATACTGGAAAAAAACCCGACTAAATTGGCATTTGTCGCTTGGCTTAGGAAAGGAAAATTACCGCTTTCACGACCATGAAAAATTAGCGCATTATGCCAATGCGGCAGCAGATATTGAGTTTAATTTCCCTTTTGGATTTAAAGAATTGGAAGGAATTCATTCAAGAACCGACTTTGATTTGAAAGCTCATGAGCAGTTTTCAGGAAAGAAAATGCAGTATTTTGATACAGAAACCAACGCGAATTACACACCGTATGTGGTGGAGACTTCTGTTGGATTGGACAGAATGTTTTTAGCAGTTTTTTCTAACTCATTGAAAGAAGAAACTTTGGAAGATGGTTCTACAAGGACTGTATTGCAATTGCCATCGGTCTTGGCTCCGACGAAAGCCGCAGTATTGCCGCTAGTTAAGAAAGACGGATTGCCTGAGGTAGCAAAGGCAATCATTGAAGATCTAAAATGGGATTTTAATGTAGCTTATGACGAAAAGGATGCAGTTGGAAGACGCTACCGAAGACAAGATGCGCTAGGAACACCATTCTGCATCACGGTCGATCACCAGACATTAGAAGACCAAACGGTAACAATTCGACATAGAGATTCAATGAAACAGGATCGCGTAGCAATTTCAGATTTGAAGACTATTATTGATGATGAAGTATCAATGAAAAATTGGTTAATGAAAACCAATTAAGACAAATCAATCCATAGATTGAAAAGCTCGCTAATTGGCGGGCTTTTTTTATTTTTTCCACAAAAGATTTACTTTTTTAGCAACTGAAGCCATTGAAGAAGCGGAAGTTTTTCTTTTTCTTCAAGTACTTCAATTTGTGCTATTTTTCGAGAAATATTTCTTGCAACGGATACTTGCTTATTGCTTTTCTTTTCAAAGGTATTGGCATTACTTTGAATATATTGCTTGATTCTTTTGATCATATACCACGCAGACTTCTGAGTAATTCCAAGTTCATGACCCAAAGCCACTGAATTGATTTTCTTATTTTGTGTAGAAACAATCCAAATGGCGACAAACCATTTTTGTAAATCTATTTTTGTATTGTGAAACAAAGTTCCGGTCTTTACATTGAAGTATTTTCCAGAATTTCTGCATTTATAGGTGTTTTTTGAGCACCAATAGACTGTCGACGATGGGTCGAATGGGCTAATAATAGTTCCGTTCCATCGCAAAGCTTCTAAGTGGTCTATACACTTTTGCTCTGTGTCAAAGGTTTTTATTAGCGCTTCTTTGTTTGTAAAATCGATTTCTATCATAAACAAAAATTATGCGACAAAAATAATCTATTTTGTGTAAATAAATATATAAAAATATTTTTTATCAGAAATTGCTTAATAGATTTTTTCAACCAGACTGCAGTTTAACGACGATTTTTCACCTTTAAACAAATAATGTTAACAATCTAGGCAATTCTATTAACAAAACGTTTACGAATTGAGCAAAAGCAGTAAATTAGCAATCGATTTTAAATATTTAATAAGTCTTATTTAATTAGAGTTTCCCCAAACTACTCGTAAATTTCAGATTAAACCTACGTATGCTTGCTAAACCCAATTTAGTATAAGTTTACATGAGACATTCTTTCATCATTATTGACGATGAAACGGAAAGTATTCTAAAGACGTTGTCGGTTGCGGCACGTTTTCAGAATTTGCATTTCGTTGGTTCGGCTAATTCCTATGAGGAAGGCGTGAATTTAATATTGGAACATCAGCCCTCTTTGGTGTTTTTGGAAATCAATCCCATAAAGAAAGAAAGCAATTTGTCTTTGCAACTCATTAGTGAATTGTATCGTTATCTCGATGTTGTTCCAAAAATCATTGTAACGTCAAGCGATATAAGCTTAGCCTATGACGCAATAAAACATGGTGCTTTCGATTATCTCGCAAAGCCGGTCGGCGCAAATGATGTTAGAAAATTGGTTATGCTTTATGAAAAGTCGATCGCTAAATCTACGGCGGTAGTAACTAAAGAGGTTCCTCGGCCAATTGTGGAGAATCAAATTGTATATAAGCAAAGCGAGCCCACTGTTAACGCTACAGATGAAGCCCCGGTAGTTGCAGAAAAGCCTGAAGCAATCAAAGAAGCTGAATCAGACGACCAGTCAGAAGTCGTATCTGAGGTTATTAATGAAGAAGAAAATCCGACAAGCGATTCTCAAGAAGCGATAGAAGCAACAAAAGCATTGCCGGTTCAAGTTGATGCCAACAAAGAAGAGAAACCTTTGATCATTTGCGTTAAATCTTACGGGGACTACCGTTTTATTGAAGCCAAAGACATTTGTTATTTGCAGGC
>JBIKRP010000242.1:0-4195 GCA_044349145.1 Flavobacterium sp. | reverse complement strand
TATTGTTTTTCCCGCAAATGCGACCAGAGAAAAAACAAGTTCAAATCGAGTTAGAAGACGAAGAAAAATTAGTCATCGCGTTATTGCAAACCAACAACAACCAAATGGATTTGTCCGCTTTAAAAGTTAAATCGGAACTCAGCGGCAAGAAATGGGATGCCGCGATGAAAGGTTTATCAAAACACGGATTAATTAAAGTCGTAGTTAGTGGTGAATTGAAAACTGTCGAGTTGATAGGATTATAGAATTTAGCCACGAATTTATGTACTTAAAATTCGTGAATTGCTTCGCCAATTCACTTCGTTCGAGTCGTGGCAAAAATATTTTATTGCTAGCTATTCGCCGCCATGGCCGCTGCAAAAATAGACCCGAAAAGAATCAAACAGAATATCACTAAGGCAAATACTATCGCCAACATAATCAATTGTGCTTTGGCCCAGTTTTGCTTGTTGACGTTTTCATTATTTCCAAAAGCATACACAAAAAGCAATACAATTCCCACAACAGGAATAGCCATCAGTAATAAAGTAATCAGCCAATCCTTGACTGACATAGGTTTTTGATTCGAGCTTTCAATCGTTTCCATAATTTGTTTGTTTTTGGTTATCAGGCTAATGTAACAAATTTTTACAAACTATAATTAAAATTGAAGCTCCAACGATATTGTGCTTCTAAATTTCCTCCCGTTAAATTTTGGTTAATTGGCAACATCAAATTCCCTCCAATAGAGAATCTGTCTTTGCCTAATTCAAATCCTAAACGTCCAAAAACAATATCTCCCGATGTGTTTCGAACGATTTGTTTTCGTTGAAAGTTGCTCGCATAAACTTCTCCCGCAAAACCTAATTGTGGCGCAAAAGAAAATTCGTTTTTTTCATACAAATAGAAAAAAGTTCCCGCATAATTGAATTGATTTCCGAACTGATAAAGTTTTGTGTTTTGCGTTTTAATCACATAATTTAGCATAGAATTGAAACCAATTTGCTTTCTTCGGAGAATATATTCTGTGGCGAGCATATAATCCCAACTGCCAGTTCCAATTTGATAACTTGGATTGACACTTCCCGAATTGACTTCGTTAAATTTGCCAGTCGGTGCTTTTATTCCTCCGCCGACTTGTAGTGTGTGAGCAAAAAAAGTGCTGTCTTTTCTGGTTTGATAGAGTTGATACATAGCCAAAACCGTTAAATCACCGAAACCACTGATACTTTGATTTCCGGTTTTTGTTTCTCGACTATGAAAATGATACGGTATCAAAACCGAAACTTGCACTCTTTTCACTATTGGAATGCGAGCCCAAACTTGCACTGTATTGAAACTCTCCGAGTACCAAAGCGAATTCGAGTACAATCCATCAGTGCTTTTATATTTTTGATTAAAATAACGAACACCCACAAAATTGGCGTTTAACATCGAAGCAAAACCCATACTGCCGCCACTGGCAGAACAACCACAAGCATCACAATCATCGTCGTCTTCCGTGATGAAATGGTATTTCAAAAATGGATTTTTTCGTGATAAAGAATCCTTGTCGATGGCATAGCTGAATTGAAATAAAACAAGACAGCATATTATATATTTTTTCATCTGTTAATATTCGGCGAGTTTACGATTGGTCAGAAACTCATTATCGGTTAACGTTTTTAAGAACGCAACAAGTTTGGTTTTTTCAGTAGCGTTTAATGGAATTCCGAGCGTTCCATTGGTATTCAAACTCGCATCTAAATTTTGGGTATTGGCCACGCCTGAACTGTAATGATTCAAAACTGCATCTAGTGTATAAAAACGACCGTCGTGCATATAGGGCGCTGTCTTTTCGATGTTGCGCAAGCTTGGTACTTTAAATTTATAGCGGTCTTGTTCTAATTCGGTAACCCGAAAACGACCGATATCATTGACTGCTGGATTGATTGGCAAACCATTGTTACGAAACGAGTTGTCCGTAAAAATATCCGTCGCGTGACACGAAGCGCATTTTTGGTTGAAAATAGCATAACCATCCAATTCGTCTGTTGATAAATCACCACCTGATTCGTTTCGGCGGTATTTATCAAAACGCGAATTGCTCGAAGTAGCCATCACCATAAATTGGCCCAATGCTTTGAGCATGTTTTCGGAATTGATTTGACCATCTGCAAAAGCCAATTTATACAAGCGCTGGTATGTGGCATCGTTTTTCATCATGTTGATTGCGTTGGTAAAATTGCCATTCATTTCAATCGGGCTTGTGAATGGAATGATTGATTGCAAATCGAGATGGTTTGTGGCGCCGTCCCACATAAAAGTGGTTTGGAATGCTAAGTTTTGAATCGGCGGTGTGTTTCGGGTTCCGATGGCATCGCCAACACCGTGACTCACCGAGTGACCGTGGTGCGTGAAAGCATCTTTTTGGATGTGACAGAAACCGCAAGAAACGATTCCGTCAGAGGCTAGACGGCCATCGTAAAATAATTTTTTTCCGAGTTCAAATCCTTTTTCGGTGAGCGGATTGTTTGTTAAATCGTATGCCAATGGCGGAAAGTTGCTCGGTACGCGATAGTCGATAGGCAGGTTTTGATAGTCTTCAGAATCGTCGTTGGAGCAACTCCAAAACAAGGGAAGAGCTGCTATAAAACAGAGTAGTTTTTTCATGACTGAAATTTTTAGCCCAGATAGCAATGAAAAGCCCGGAACACTTACGCCTTACCCTTGTTGGCGAAAGACAGCGACCAACGGAAGCTGGCTTTTGGTTTACAAGGGTTGGCGTAAGTGTGAGGACTTGTAATGTATAGCTGGATTAGCTTCTAATGAAATTAATCGTTGTGCACGTGGTTTACGGTGAACATACCAGATAAATTGGCTGTAATCAATGGCAAATTAGCACCTCCCATAATCATTGCGCCCATGCCGCCCATGTTGTTGTCGGTGAGTTTGATTTTGTTGGTTCCGTCGATGATTTTGGCTACATCAGCAAAGATGTGAACGTCTGGCGTAATTGTAGTTCTTACTGTAGCTTGTTCAGGAAGATCTAATGTGATTTCTGTGTAATTGTAATTGGTTCCTGTTTTCCCGGTGTGAACCATAAATTCGGTGTCGGTGGTCACGGTGGCTGAAGTGAACATGCCTTCGAATTTTACAAATTTGTAGCCTGCGCTCCACGACCACATCATGCCTTTGGCTTGTGCTAACGTTAAAAAGTCGCCTTGCCCGGTTGCTCCTAAGTTAAACTGCTCTTGATCTACGCCGATTCCGAATTTTACTTTGGTGTAATTTCCAGCTGGAATGTTGGTTAGTTCGATCATTTGACTGGCTTCGTCTGATTCGTCAACGATAAAATAGCTTTCGCTTTTAGGCACTGTGTAGGTTGAACCGTCTACTTTGGTCAATACGATGTTACTCACGATGTATTTGGTCTCAGAGATTTTTAGATTTTCGCCTTCAGAAGTTGTGTTTACTTGCGTGTTGAGGATAAGGTTCGCACTTCCAAAAACGTTGTCGAATTCGAGGCCGATAGATCCTTCACCGGTAATGGTGTTTGTGGTATCGTCGTCGTCGTTTGAACAAGAAGCGAATGAGAAAGTGATTGCTAAAGCAGCAATTATAGTTTTGAATTGAAATTTCATTTTTGTGTTTTTTATTTATTAATGTTTATATGACTATTGGGCTTGAAAAATAATTTTTCAAACCGGTTGGATGTAATAATCCAGTTCATTCAACTGTATTTTTAGCTGAATAAACGAGTTGAAACGAATTGATTTTCGTTTCTAAAATAAAACATTAGGAAATAAAAGTGGGCGGATGCTCAACGACGCAGCTATTCAAGAAGGAATACAAATTGGAATAGTTTGCGTTTATTTTTTGAGTTGGAATGGTAAAAAAATCGGCACAAACAAAATATGCAATGTTTTCAAGAAATAAAACTTCAGATTCTTGAACCAGTTGTTTTTTATCTGAAGAAATAGGTTTTTCGCTTTCGGCTGCATTGGCAAGCTCTTTCATCAAATGACATTTCCCGTTACACTGCATTTTGGGTTTGGCTTTGTTGATGCAGAGTGTTTTAGTAATGTAGTCGTAATTAATCGCATATTCCAAAACAGGAAGGATTGGCCTTAGAAAGAAAACAAGTGCTATTGCAATTACGAAATTTTTCACAGAGCAAATTTAGATAAAAATTATTTGTATTGAAAAGAAATCAAGCATCCTTTCATCTTATTGA
>JBIKRP010000241.1:0-4196 GCA_044349145.1 Flavobacterium sp. | reverse complement strand
TATTTATAGTTATAATTGTTACTTTTATAAAAGTTCAAAAGAAGAACATCATGAAGAAATACTACTACACCATTATCACAATATTATTCTTTGGTTTAATCTCCTGTTCTAACGAAGAAACCAAAATACAAAACCAAGTAGCTAATAGACCAACGGTGCCATTGCAAAACGGAGAAGTACAAATTGGTAACCAAGTTTGGATGACCAAAAACTTAAACGTTAGCAGTTACAGAAATGGCGACCCTATTCCCCAAGTGATTGACCCAACACAATGGGCAAATTTGACTACTGGCGCATGGTGTTATTACAACAACGATCCAGCCAATGGACAGATTTACGGCAAATTATACAATTGGTATGCGGTCAATGACCCAAGAGGATTAGCACCGATTAATTGGCATGTTGCTACTGACATGGAATGGCGCATCATGACCGACTTCCTAACTGGTGTATACGTGGGAGGTAAACTCAAATCCAAAACATATTGGTTACCCCCAAATACAGGAGCAACCAATAGTAGCGGTTTTTCTGGACTTCCTGGAGGCCAACGTAATTTCGATGGGGTGTTTTACAGTATCACTATTTTTGGTTTATGGTGGACTGGTACTCAAAGCACTGCAGCTAATGCTTGGTTTAGAGGGTTACAATACAATAACGCTACGATAGCCCGTTATAGCAATGGATATAAAAATGCTGGTTTCTCAGTGCGCTGCATCAAGGATTAGAGACTACGCATATTTGCAAAATGAAATTAAAAAAGCCTTCAACAGTTTGAAGGCTTTTTTGTTTAGTATTGCAAGTTTGTTGTTCTTTGGCTCAAAATTTCAGAATGATACCTGGTGAACAATGAATATCGAATGTTGAAGTTTTGCCTTAGTCTACTATAAAACGGATATTCCTCGCAACGATGTCAAGCGTAAGAATAGAAAGTTGAGAACAGAGATGTTTTTATTACATTTATAAACTTTAGAAACATTGCAATGAAAAAATACTACTACACCATAATTACAATTTTATTTTTTGGATTGCTCTCATGCTCCAACGAAGAAACCAAAACGGAGAAACAATCTGCTGCAAGGCCTACCGTACCATTGCAAAATGGAGAAGTACAAATTGGAACGCAAATTTGGATGACTAGGAATTTAAATGTAAGTCGATATAGAAATGGTGACCTGATTCCTCAAGTGACTGACCCAACACAGTGGGCAAATTTGACTACCGGTGCTTGGTGTTATTACAACAACGACCCAGCAAATGGGCTTATTTATGGGAAATTATACAATTGGTATGCTGTGAATGACACGCGAGGTTTAGCACCAAGTGGGTGGCATATTCCAAGTGAAGTCGATTGGTTTGAGCTCACCAGTTTCATAGGAGGAGATAATATCGCAGGAACTAAAATGAAATCGACTACCTTGTGGGCTATTCCAAACTCATTGGCAACAAATAGTAGTGGTTTTACTGGACTTCCTGGAGGATACCGAAATATTTCGTTTAACAACATTAACCGACACGGTTGCTGGTGGAGTTCAAGAGAGATCCTAACTAACAATGCGGAATACATCTATGTGGTTAACAGTTCTAGTCGTGCAAACAGAACCATAAATACTAAGAGAAATGGTTACTCAGTTCGTTGCCTCAAGGATTAAAACCTTTGGATATTTGAGTTATGAAATTAAAAAAGTCTTCAACAGTTTGAAGGCCTTTTTGTTTTGCATTGATGTCTTAAAATTTTAGAATGTTGAATGATGGATTAGGAAAGTTGAAGTTGAATTTTGTTTTCAGTATGTACTTCACAGTAAATATGAACATAAAATATTTAAGGCCATCGCGCAGGCTCGCTCCTTCGCTAAAAATGTTTACTAAACATTTTTTTTACGCTCGGCCACGTGAGATATGAAATATAAAGGAGGAAGCCCAGTGGGCTTCAGGTATTTTATAGTTTAAGTTATCGATAAAACTTCTTATAAAACCGAGTTGCGTGAGGGATAGCAGCAGAAATCCTTTGTTGCTGTTGTTTACTTCGTCATTTCGCCAAAACGCTCTAGTGGCGACAAAGATTGGGAGCGAATAGCCCGACGGCGCCCGCAATGTTCTTAGGATACTATAAGTTGATGCGCCGGCACGCCCATCCGAGGCTTAAAGCCGAACTGAGCGGAGCTAAAAATCAATCGATGTCTTTGATAAATTCGTCGTACTCCAAATAAAATAGTTCTAGAGCGCTCATCTTTTCAAAGAAGAAGTCGAAAATCGTGTCCCAATAACTTCGGTTGCTGACTGAAATACCGAGTTGTTCAACCCAAATTTTACTGATGGTTTTGCCGTTTTCTAGCGTATGGTTTTTTTGAAATACTAAATCTTGTATAAACTCGTCTTCTAAAATGGCTCTCAGCGCTTCTAGTTTTTCGAAATAGGCATGACGTTTTTCTTCAGAGCGATGCTCGATCTCAATGCTCACTTGTGCTTTGGTGTTGTCTACAAAAAATTTAAAGGAGAAATCTTTGATTTTCGTATCGTATAAAACCCATTTTCTCGGATATTTTTGCGCAAAGGCCACCCAGAATTCTTGCTTTAATTTTTGATTTTCTTGCTTGGAGTACATAGTAGTATTGAATCAAAGTTTTAATGTTTAGCCACGAATACACGAATTATTTGAATTGCATATATTCTAAATTCGCGCATTCGTGGCTAAAAAAATAATCGCATCTTGAATTTTTGTAAATTCGTAAAGTATTACTTCACTTTCGAATCGCAAAATTACACTTTGTCATGGATTTTCAAGATTTTCTGCAGTGCATTCCACAACTCGAACGTGAAAAACTTCCCGCGGAGGCAGCGCATGATTTGATGACGCCTCCAGAACGCAAAGACTTGATGAAAGCCATCGATTTTGAAATCCAAAAACCAAGGAAAGCCGCCGTCATGATGTTGTTGTATCCGAAGCAATCGCAAACGCATTTGGTACTCATTCAACGCAATTCTTATCCTGGCGTGCATTCCTCTCAAATCGCTTTTCCGGGCGGTAAAGTCGAGTTGGAGGATGAAAGTCACCAACACACGGCCTTACGCGAAACGCACGAAGAAATTGGAATCGTGCCGCATCAAATTCAAGTTGTTCGTGCTTTTACAGAAGTGTATATTCCGCCCAGTAATTTTATGGTGTATCCTTTTATGGGCTATAGTTTGGATGAACTTCGTTTTAATTCAGATCCCGAAGAAGTTGCTGGAATTATTGAGTTTCCGTTGCGCCGATTCCTAGATGATCAAATCGCAACGGTAAAGAAAATGGATACCGCTTATTCTCAATCGATTAATGTTCCTGCGTTCAAAATTTACGATCATTTTGTTTGGGGAGCCACGGCTATGATGCTCAGCGAGTTGAAAGAAACGCTTAAAAAGGTGTTGTAGATAGTGCTGAATTTGTAAATTAGTCCGCTGATTTTTAAACAAACAATTATGGGATTATTCCAAAGAAACCCATTTGGACATATACTTTTTATTAAAAAATGGTTGATTCGTATTTTCGGTTCATTGACCCACAAACGCTATCGTGGTTTTAATGATTTGCAAATAGATGGCTCTGAAATCATTAAGGGGCTGCCTGATAAAAATGTCCTTTTTATTTCCAATCATCAAACGTATTTTGCGGATGTAGTGGCGATGTTTCATGTGTTTAATGCGAGTTTGAGTGGGAGAGAAGACAACATCAAAAACATTGGGTATCTCTGGCAACCTAAACTCAATATCTATTATGTCGCCGCAAGTGAAACGATGAAAGCCGGATTGTTACCTCGAATTTTAGCCTATGTCGGTGCCATATCTGTAGAGAGAACCTGGCGTGCTGGAGGAAAAGATGTTACAGAGAAACGTGAAGTCAATCCGAATGATACAGAAAACATCCGAATCGCTCTCGAAGATGGCTGGGTGATTACATTCCCACAAGGCACTACCAGATCTTTCAAACCAGTCCGCAAAGGAACCGCGCACATCATCAAACAACACCGTCCGATTGTCGTTCCGATTGTTATTGATGGCTTCCGTCGTTCGTTTGATAAGAAGGGATTGCGTGTTAAAAAGAAAGGTATTTTGCAGTCATTCACCATCAAAGAACCACTCGCGATTGACTACGACAACGATACGATTGAGCAAATTGTAGAAAAAGTAGAATACGCCATCGAGCAACATCAATCGTTCTT
>JBIKRP010000014.1:0-14159 GCA_044349145.1 Flavobacterium sp. | reverse complement strand
GCGTGCGCATCAATTACGCGGTAAAAGCTTTATCAAACGTATCAATACTGCAGCTTTTTAAAAAAATGGGGGCCAACATCGACACGGTTTCGATCCAAGAAGTACAACTCGGATTACACGCTGGTTTCGAGCCACAGCAAATCATTTACACACCCAACGGTGTTTCCTTCGAAGAAATCGAAGAAGCGGCAGAGCTAGGCGTGCAAATCAATATTGACAATCTTTCTATTCTAGAACATTTCGGCACCAAACATCCTACGGTTCCGGTTTGCATTCGAATTAATCCACACGTGATGGCAGGGGGAAATACCAACATTTCTGTGGGACACATCGATAGTAAATTCGGGATTTCGATTCATCAAATGCCTCACATTTTGCGCATTGTCGAAAATACCGGCATGCACATCAATGGCATTCACATGCACACGGGTTCTGATATTTTAGATATTGAAGTGTTTTTGTACGCGGCGGAAATTTTGTTTGAAGCGGCAGTTCATTTTAAAACTTTAGATTTTCTCGATTTTGGTAGCGGATTCAAAGTGCCGTATCACAAAGGCGATATCGAAACCAACATCGAGGAATTCGGTCGTAAACTCACCAAACGATTCAACGCTTTTGAAAAAGAATACGGTCGATCTTTGACTTTAGCTTTCGAACCAGGCAAATTTTTAGTCAGCGAAGCCGGTTTCTTTTTAGCCAAAGTAAATGTGGTAAAACAAACGACTTCAACGGTTTTTGCCAGCATTGACAGTGGGTTTAATCATTTGATTCGACCGATGTTATATGGGTCGCAACATTACATCGAAAATATTTCTAACCCAAAAGGAAAAGAACGATTCTATAGTGTTGTAGGTTATATCTGTGAAACTGATACATTCGCCAACAATCGTCGTATTACCGAAATCAAAGAAGGCGATATTTTGTGTTTTAGAAATGCGGGAGCATATTGTTTTGCGATGGCTTCCAATTACAATTCACGTTTTAAACCCGCTGAAGTTTTATGGAAAGATGGAAAAGGAATTCTCATTCGTCAACGAGAAACTTTTGAAGATTTGTTGAAGAATCAGATTTTGTTGAAATAGTTATTCCTTGACGAATTTGGCGTTACTAATCCTGCCAAGATGCTGTACTGAAATAAGATAAATTCCTGTATTTAACTGCGAAACATCCAGCCATTCTGTAAAACTATTGAGCGTTTTCTTTTGTAAAATAATTTGCCCAATACTATTAAAAACTTGGATCGTCGAATTGGATTGAAATTCACTATCGATTCTTAATCGGCTCGATACTGGATTTGGGGAAACTACTAAATTCCTGCTTGATTCAAAATGATTATTTGCTAAAATCTCACAACTTCCATCTGCAACAAAAGTAGGAAACCAGCGCATTGCATCTTCCTGAGTCGATTGCGATTCATTATTTTCTACATCACGGCACAACCAAGCACTGGTGATTCCCGTTTCTGGGCATTTGGGTGTTAAAGCAAAGCCTTCAATATTGTCATTATTCCCGGTTGGATTGGTAATGAGGTAATCTTTTGAATAGACAAATTTCCTCGCAACACCATTCGATGTTGTCGATAAATTGGTCACTTCTAATCGATTATTTCCTACAATATTATGCAAAATATACAAAAGTCCTGTCGATCGATCAAATGCCAAGTCGCAACTTTCCTCGTGGTTAGTTTCGTACTTACCGACATAAGCAAAATCATTATTAGTATTCGGATTAACGTCAAAAACCCATACATTTCCTTCCTCTTGGTGCGCTACAAAAAACAATCCACCTAGTCCTTTTACGGAAGTATACAATTGCCCCGTTTGTTGGCTGACAAAACCGATAGAACTCAAAAAACTATCTGGAATGAAAACAATACCTTCTGGTCCAATGTTGCCAGTATCTTGCATTGGCGACGGCGAATTCAATAGATTCCAATGTTTGAATTCGGTCACAATTGAAAAATTAGAGGAATGCGTATAGCGTCTGATTTCGTAATTATTTTCGTCAATGGTATAAAACTCGTTCGCATATAGGTTAGCTTGGGTAATTCCTTCTGGACCGCCGTCGATTGCTTTGTTTCCAATCTGACTAAAAGAATTCGTTGCGGTGTTCCATTGCAAAACACGAAGTCTTCCATCTCCTTGAACTGCATAGAGTCTGTTATTAGTAGGATTGAAATGCAAACCACTCAAATCTGTAACTCCACCTGAATCCATGATACTAGTTAGATTTGTCGCCGTCGACCATGATGAAGCTGGCCAAATCTGCCCATTCATAAGCTGTATTGAAAAAAGAAATACAAAGAATGCAGACAGTTTAAGAATTCCGCTTGAAGTTTTCATTGGTTCAATTATTTTGCATTCATTATCTCGGTCAATACTTTCGCCTCTGTCCCATTAGGAAAATTGATGTTGATTTTTTGCGCAATGGTGGGTGCAATTTCAGTAATTTCTTTTCGATCATGCGATTCACCTGCCTTGATATTCCATCCAAAGAAAATAAGCGGCACATGTGTGTCATAGGGGTAAGTAGTACCGTGCGAAGTTCCTGTTGTACCGTACTCAATGTAGCCTGGCTTATCAATAATAACCAAATCACCGCCTTCCGTCGGATCATATCCGCGCGCAATGCAATGCAGGTGGAAATCATTGCCGTTATCCGCTAGAATTTCTTCTTCGGAATAAACTCGCTTGACATGCTCTTGTGTCGTCAAATAATCCTTAAATGTTTGTTTCACTTTAGATAAATCAAGTGATTTTGTTTTGATTTTCTCTTTATCAAAATAAATATTGAAATTGGAATAATTGAGTATCAAATCTTCACCGTAAGTATCTGTCGAAAACTTTTTCAATCCTTTTGTAATATCCTTCGGTTCAACATTCGTTACGTTGTATTTGTTATCTTTCAAAAACTGAACATTTTCTGCTCCAGCATGATCTGCAGTCAAGAACAACAAATAATTTCCTTTTCCAACGGTCTTGTCAAGATAGTTCAAAAAGTCAGCAATTGTCTCGTCAAGACGCAAATAAGTATCTTGCAATTCTATTGAACGTGGACCTAAAATATGTCCAACATAATCTGTTGATGAAAAACTCACCGCCAAGAAGTCGGTCACTTCGTCTTTTCCTAAGGCTTCTTTTTCAATCGCTCTTTTGGCAAACTCTTCCAATAGGTTATTACCGAAAGGCGTTGCGCGAATTACCCCAGCATCATTCTTCTCGTACATGCTTTTCAAGTCATAAGGGAAAACGGGTTTGTCGGCTTTATACAACTTCCCTTCGTACGGATTATCATCGGTCAGGCTTTCATCATAAGTTGCGATAGGTTTAAGTAGTTCCCAGTTTTTAGTTAGATAAGGCAAGTAGTGTTTTTCATCGTTAAACTCATTCACCCAAGTGGGCAACGTTGGACCGTAAAAAGTGCTCGAAATAAAACTCCCTGTTTTACTATACCAGAATGCCCAATTGGCGAAATGTCCTGCGGGAAGAATGGCGCCGCGGTCTTTGATGCTCATTCCAATTACTTTTCCTTTAAAGTTGGTTGACAATCTCAATTCATCTGTAATCGTTGTGGATAAAAGATTCTTTGGCGACATGGGATCATCACCTTTACTGCTATTCCCGATAATTTTCACCTCTGCATCGTCGGTACAATAACGTTCTTTTTGCAATCGTCGGCTAAACCAATCGTTGCCCACAATACCATGAATGGATGGTGTTGCTCCCGTATAGATAGAAGCATGACCTGGAGCAGTATAAGTAGGCAAATAATTGTAATGGGTATTGTGAAAAGTATAGCCTTCTTTCAACAATCGTTTGAAACCGTTGTCGCCGAAGTCGTTATAAAATCGCTGTAGATAATCTGGTTTCATTTGATCGACCACAATTCCAACCACTAATTTTGGTCTTTGTTGCTGAGCAAACAATGATATCGTCAGCAATAGTAGCACAAAATGACTCATTCGTTTCATATAAATTGAATTTGAATTTAAAACGATAAAGATATACTAGTTATCACTTGTGAAAGTAAGGAAATTGTAATATTTACAATTTGATTGCTATAAGTGACAAAAAACTAAACCAAAAAAAAGCCACTATCCCTAGTGGCTTTTTTAACCCAATTTATTTCAATATAATAAACTCACAACGCCGGTTAATGGAATGTTCTTGTTCGGTACAGGCCGCTCCACATCTTACCAATGGAACGGTTTCCCCAAATCCCTTAGACCGTAGTCGTTTTCTTTTAATACCATTCGATACGAGATACTCTAATGTAGAGGCTGCTCGTCTGTTGGATAACAAAATATTGTAGTAATCAGAGGCACGTGAATCGGTGTGTGCCCCAATTTCAATTTCCATTTCAGGATATTTCTTTAATAAATCGACCAGAACATTTAGAATTCGCTCCGCATCTGGTTTGATATTCGACTTGTTCAAATCGAAATAAATATTTTCTAAAACAATTTGCACTTTTCCATCTTGGCGTTTGGTGATAATCTCTTCGGCATCGTCATAGCATTCCATAAATAACTCGATGGTGTAACGTAGCTTTCCGTCTTCATTAGTCATAAATTCTTCACTATGCGGAATGTAAAAATCGCGCATGGCCTCGATACGATATTTCTTGTTTGGCTCTGTTGCAAAGACGTAATCTGCTTCTCCTCCGACAACCATTTGTCCGATTAAAATGTTGTTTTCGTCATAAAGAGAAACCAAGGTTCCTGGCAATAAATTTTGTGTGTTTTTATCTCGTACATCACCTTCCACTACATAGCGTTCTTGGTTTTCTTTTCTCGTAAAACTATATAAAGCATCCCCAACATTTCGATTGGATGAAAAGTAACCCAAGTTCTTTTTCTCATCAACAACATAACTAAAGTCATCCATATTACTATTGATGGTTTCTCCTAGATTGAGTGGTTTTGCAAATGGTCCACCGTTGAGTGATTTACTCATAAAAATATCTAAGCCTCCCATTCCTTGGTGACCGTCAGAAGCGAAATATAAGATGCTTCCATCGTTTGATATTTCTGGGAATTGCTCTCTGTGTATTGTATTGATGGTTTCTCCCAAATTTACTGGCGTTCCGTAGGTTCCGTCTTCATTTACATCCACAACATATAAATCAAAAGAGCCAATAGAACTCGGCATATCGCTAGAAAAATAGAGTTTTTTACCGTCTTTGGTTAAGACAGGATGTTCCGTTGAATACAAATCACTACAAAAAGGTAGTGCCGTAATATTCGACCAAACGCCATTGACGAACTCCGCTTTGTAGATTTTTATGTTTGCCACCTTTTCGTTTCCAACTTTTACCATTTTAGCATTGGTTCTGTTGAAATACATGATTCTCCCGTCTTTACTAAAAGTAACAGAACTTTCATGTGTTTTTGTATTTATTTCTTTTGGAAACGGCTCGATATCAACCAACAAACCCTTATCATTTACGTTGGCACTAAATAAATCTAAGTACGGTTTTTCATTCCAACCAAATGATTTTGAACTTGCATTTCTTAGCGAAGCAAAAGCCACTTTATCGCCGTAGAACGACATTCCGAAATCACCATTCGACGTATTCTTCGACATAGGTTGAACCACATAATTGAAAGGCACATTCGTCTTTAGATTCGCTATGAATTTAGGTGTACTGACATTATACTTCAAGTACTCGCCCATGATTTGATCGGCCTTTTCATAGTTGGCTTCCCCGAGCAATGCATGAGAATATTTGAAATAATACTCCGGTTTTACACTATCTTTAAAAGTTAAGAATAATTTTCCATAAGCGCGCGACGCTTCTTTCATTTGAGAATTGTTATAATAACAGTCGCCCAAATTTTGCAATATCTTTTGACCGTCACCAAGTTGCTCATACATCTCAGCGGCCTTCACATATGCTTTATTACCGAATAGTACATCTGCTTTTTTCACAGTCGCCTTTTGTGCAAAAAGTCCACTGCAGAAACAAATTATAAAAAGTATAGAATAAAAATTTCTCATTTTCTTAGTTGTTAGAAGAACCTTGGTGATTTTTCATAGCCTTTCGATTTCAGATTCGAAGTATCTAAATCAAACAATAAAAATATTTCGTGTGAGCCTGAATTGAATTCACCTAAATTCGTAAGCGTATAATCGTAAGAGTAACCTATTCTGAAATTTGGTGTGATTGAAAAAGCGACTAAGCCACTCACGGAGTCATCCACTCTATAACCCGAACCAACTTCAAATTGATTGTTAAATAAGAAATTAGCAGTCAAGTCCATGGAAAGTGGCGCCCCAGTAACTGCTTTGGTCATAAAAGCCGGTTTGAACCGAATACTTTGACTCAAATCAAATACATATCCTCCAGTAAAGAAATAGTGCACTTCTTCGACGCCAGTGGTTTTAAGTCCATCTTTTGACTCCAAATGTTTCGTAGTCAAGAAATTTGGGGCAGACAAACCCAAGTAGTAATTTTCTCCGAAATAGAAAGCACCTGCTCCTACGTTTGGAAAATTCTGATTGATATTACCTGCAAATGCTTGATCTGGCGTAGCATCGGTGTATTTAAATCCGTTAAAATTTGCATCGAATAAGGTGATTCCAGCTTTCACACCAAAGGATAACTTTTTCGTTTCAGAAAGTGGAATGACGTACGCAACGTCTGCATAAATATTATTCTCATGAACAACATCTCCAATAGCATCGCTAATAATAGACAATCCCACTTCAACTCTTTTTGCAATGGGTGAATGTGCAAATAGCGTCCCGGTTTTAGGAGCTCCTACTGCTCCAACCCACTGCGTTCTGTATAATCCTCCAAGGTTGATGACACCAGCATTATCAGTGGCATATCCTGGATTAATCACACTCATATTATACATATAATGAGTAAACTGTGGATCTTGTTGTGCTTTAATATGCACTGATGCCAGTACAAACACCGTAAAGATAATATAGTTAAAAGGTCTTATTTTCATCTTGTTATTCATAGGATGATACTCTTTTTTTATTGGGCAATGCTTGCACATAGTCTTGTTTCAAATTTGAACGCTACATTGGCGTTATCCAAAATCTTATCTACTCAAATATAAGCGGCCTTGCTTGGCTTCTCGCTCTCCATCATTAAAATTGAGGATATAAAAATATACTCCGACTGGTACGACATTGTTCCCCAGTTTCATTCCACCCTCGGTTGTTGTTCCGTCCCAATTTGGGGTATTGATATTTCCTTTGTACAAAATATTACCGTAGCGATTATAGATTTCTAATGTAAATCCTGGGTAAGCAATTTCGATATCTTTAATGACAAACTCATCATTAACCGTATCGCCATTTGGTGAAAATCCATCTGGAATTAAAATATCTTCACATCTCGTTAGATCGACAGTCACCGGTAATCTCGTCGCACTTTCACATCCAGAAGCAGAAACATAAGCGCCGTAATAAGTTGTGGTATCAATCAGTAAATCTGTATCAGCATATGCAGTTCCTTCACTTGCGGCATTATACCAAACTACAGTTTGCGTTCCGGAAATATTAGTGGTTAAGTTTGCAATTGTTGGGCTATCTGAAATACAAAACTCATTTCCTTTTGGTAAAAGTATTGGTGTTTGTAATTCAGATACTTCGAAAGTGATTGGGTCAATTCCGATAGTTACCGCACCGCATGATCCAATTGTCGACGCTATTTGAGTGATCGTTACTGTAACCGAACCGACTACATTTAAATTTGACGCCGGAATCGTAAATACCCCTAAATTATTAGCTATGTTTACCGTCTCGGTAAGCGTCGCTGTAACTGCGCCTGATAATTCGTAGGTAATTGCGTAACTTCCGTCAGTAAGCGTTTGATTTAGCTCATTGGTAATAGACACCTCATTTGAAAAATTAATACATGCGGTATCTGCACTAAGGATTGCATTCGACAAATCTGGTATCGCATATATTTCAAAATTTGTGGAAGCACCTTCGCTCAGATTATTGCAACCGCCAGACAGATTTATTATCGAATCAATTGTTAGCGAATAACTACCAAAACTTGAGATGGCAGTATCTGCCACTGTAAATTGTCCTGCTCCTCCAACTATACTTATTTCAGCTGTTGTATCAACAGTGGGTGTTGCACTAGGTATAGAATAAACAAATTGGTAGGTCCCGTCTGTCAATCCCGTTGCTCCAGTAATTTGAACAAGAATACTATTCCCAAAACATACATTGCTTGCACTTAAATTGACACTGTCTAAATTTGAACTTGGCTGAATAATGAAGTCGGCACTAATATTTGGATTCAGTATGGTTGTACATGAAGTACTTGCATTTGTTATACTTAAAAAAGTTATTCTAGTTGTTCCAACTAAGGGCACTATACTCGAGTTAATCTCTAATGTTCCAATTCCGTCTACTATAGTCACATTTGCACTTTGATTTAATAAGACGTTTGTCAATGTTAAATCAAAATTCAAAACATATTCACCATCTTCCATATTTGAAAAACTCACTACGACGTTGTCTCCGCTACAATTAGGAGAAGAAACAACAATATTATTTACTTCTAAAAGTGGATTAGGTAAAACTGTAAATTGAACCGTTTCATTATCCTCTGGTAAGCAAGAATTACTTACGGTATAAGTATAACTATAGGTATTTGGTTCGAAAGCAGATATATCAATTGTACTAGTAATTGTTTGACCTGTTGCATCAGTCCATAAGCCACCTGCTTGATTACCACTCAATAGTGAAAACAAATCAAAAGTACCTTGTGAAGTACAAACATCTTGATTTCCAAAAGAAGTTCCTGCATTTGGAAGTTGATCCACAGCAACCGTTACCGTCGCAGTATCATTGTCACAAAGCTGGTTTCCGCCTAAGGTATAAGTATAAACTCCAGCGGCATCAATTGCTGGGTCAAAAACACCTGTCCCACTTACTAATGTTGGAGTCCAAACCCCTCCTGCCTGCGGACTACCACCTAAACTCAAAAATAAATCTTGAGGTGTATTTGAAATACAAAAAGTAACAGAACTAGATACACCTGCATCTACTCCGGGAACAATAGTAACAGTTACTATTGCAATATCAGGAGTACAAAACGGAGCACCAACCGTGTATGTATAAACTCCAGCTGCATCTATCGTCGGATCAAAAAGACCTGTTCCACTTGCTAAAGTGGGTGTCCATATTCCTCCTGCTTGTGGCGTACCAGATAAATAAGCTATTAAATCAACAGGATCAATATTTGAGCAAATCGCTGCATTTGAATCATCGCCAGCGTCTGGTAATGGATTTACGATAACAGTTACAGTTGCCGTATCATTGTCGCATGATTGATTACCACTAAATGTATAAGTATAAACTCCTTGAGCATCTACTGCAGGGTCAAAAACACCGGTGCCACTTGTCATTGCAGGAGACCAAGTACCTCCAATTTGAGGGCTTCCTCCTAAACTTAAGAATAAATCTTGGGCTGGACTATTTTCGCAAAGCGTCGTGCTTCCTGAAGTCCCTGCATTTGGACCAGGTGTAATTGAAACGATTACTGTAGCGGTATCATTTCCGCAAGGTGCATTACCATTTACCGTATAAGTATATACTCCAGCTAAATCACTTTCTGGGTTGAATATGCCTGTACCACTTGGTAAACTAGGCGACCAAGTTCCACCTAATTGAGGTGAACCTCCTAGATAGGTAATTAAATCTACCGGATCAAGATTGGAACATAAATTAGCCACACCATCATTTCCTGCATTAGCTTCCGGTATGATCGTAACTGTTACTAAGGCCGTATCGTTTAAACAAGGAGGTGTTCCAGCTACAGTATAAACATAATTCCCAGCAGCATCAGCAGTTGGATCAAAAACCCCACTACCGCTTACTAATACTGGCGACCAGGTTCCTCCAGGTTGCGCGTTGACGCCTAATAATTCAAATAGATTCTGAGTTGGACCATTACTACACAATGAAATCGCAGCGTTAACTCCTGCCACTGGCGGCTGTGTTACAGTTAGAGTTGTAGATCCCGACAATAATTGAGAACAACTTGGCGGACCATCTAAAATAATACTCCCTAAATTAAATGTTGAAGTTGCCAATAGAGGTAAACTTAAAGTAAAAATTCCTGACGCACCTATATTTACCGTGCTGTTTGATCCATTATTAATGTTATAGGTCACAATCGTGTTTGGTGTACCTGTAAATAATATTGAAGCAGAACTACCTGAACATACTGTTCCAGAAGAAGATACAGTAGCGGTCGGTAATGGATTAACCGTTAATGCACTGAACCCACTTGCGCTCTCGCAACCCGTATTTGAATTGGTAATAACGACACCATAAGTACCTGCAATACTCGATGTAAAACTTGACACATCACCGGGATTTGTTACTCCAGCTGGTACTGTCCAAGCAAAAGAATAAGTACCTGATTGACCAGGAATGGCCGTTATAGTTGCATTATCACCTAAACAAACTGCAGGAGAAGTGACACTTAATGTTGGCGTTGGACTGATAACCACTGTTCCAAAATCTATAGTGCTAGCGCAGGTTGATGTTATGTTTGTTATTACGACGCCATAAATTCCAGCAAAAGTCGCGTTAAAGCTGGAAACATTTCCTGGATCTGGAGCACCAGCCGGAACGGTCCATGAATAAGTATAATCTGAAGACGAACCAATGTCTGGTGTGGCAGTAATTGTTGCCTGTTCACCCGAACAAATAGAAACATCATTAACTGTTACTGTAGGTGTTGGACTTGCAACGACTACTCCGGAAGCAGCGATACTCTGACAGGTTGTGGCTAAATCAGTAATAACAACCGTGTAATTTCCTAAAACAGATGTCGAAAAGGTTGCAACATCACCTGGAGGCGTTGCACCAGCAGGAACTGTCCATGAATAAGAATAAGTCCCAGGAGTCCCAGGAGTCGCAATAATTGTTGCGTCAAGACCCGGGCAAACAGAAGGATTATTTACGGTTACCGTTGGCGGCGGATTGATCGTTACAGTAACCGAAGTTGTACTCACACAGGTAGTGATTATATCCGTAATTTGAACACTATATGTTCCCGCTATCGTTGTTGTAAATGTATTTACATTGCCTGGATCTGTAACGCCACTTGGCACAGTCCAAATATAAGAATAACTACCCGGAGCTCCTGGCGTGGCTGTAATGGTAGCTGTTCCACCGTCACAGATTAACGAACTTGCTACTGTTACCGTTGGTGTAGGATTGATAACTACCGTAACTGCGGTACTGGCGTTTGGACAATTGGTAGTTGTATCAGTCATAATCAAACTGTAAATACCAGCTGTTGAAGTTGAAAAAGTAGCTACATTTCCAGGATTAGTCGCGCCGACAGGCACTATCCATTGGTAGTTATAATTACCAGCTACACTTGGTGTCGCTGTAACAGTAGCATTCAAACCTGAACAGACAGGCGAACTAGTTACAGTAACGACCGGCAAAGCAATAAAAACCAGTGTAGTGGACGCACTCGCACTTGGGCAACTTGTAACTGTATTGGTCACAATTACGCTATACAACCCAGGAATTGAAGTCGAAAAACTTGCTACATTTCCCGGATTAGTCGCTCCCGATGGAAAGGTCCATACATAACTATAGTTTCCTGCTGGCACTGGCGTAGCGGTAACAGTAGCATTACCTCCAGCACAAACAGGCGGCGAGCTGACTGTAACAGTTGGTATCGGACTGATAGTCAAAGTTGACGAAGCACTTAAACTTGAGCAAAGCGTGACTGTGTTAGTAATTGTGACACTATAGATACCTGCCACTGTAGCCGAAAATGTAGCCACATTACCAGGATTCGTTACTCCTGCTGGAACCGTCCATGCGTAAGTATACGTGCCAGCGGAACCCGGAGTCGCAGTTACTGTAGCACTTTGTCCTGGACAAATGGCAGGATTAACTATCGATACATTGACCGTTGGTTGCGGATTAATGGTAACCGTCACGGGCACAATTATACTTTGACAAGTTGTTGTTGTGTTTGTAACTACTACACTATACAATCCAGCAACTGAAGTGGAAAAACTTGCCACATTCCCGGGATTAGTAGCTCCTGCAGGAAAGGTCCATGCATAGGAATAATTACCCGATGAAGCAGGCGTTGCTGTCACAGTAGCATTTGTACCGGTACAAACTGGAGGACTTGTCACTGTTACAGTTGGCTGTATATTTATCACGACTGTAACTGCCGCCGATGCACTCTGACAATTTGTACTGGAATCGGTCATTACTACACTATATGGTCCAGCAACAGATGTTGTAAATGTTGCAACATTACCAGGGTTAGTTACGCCAGCAGGAACAGTCCACAAATAAGAATAATTACCTGCCACCCCTGGCGTTGCAGTAACTGTAGCATTCGTTCCTGCACACACAGGGGATGAACTAACAGAGACAGTAGGCAATTCACCAATGGTTAAATTCGCTGTCGCCAAAATACTAACACAAGTAGTCGAAGTATTTGTAATTACAACACTATAAGGACCCGCAATCGTCGTATTAAAGGTAGCAACATTGCCAGGCGGAGTTACTCCTGCTGGAACAATCCAAGCATAACTGTAAGTCCCTGCGACTCCCGGAACTGCGGTGACATCAGCACTTTGCCCTGGACAAATTGTTGAATTTACAATAGAAACACTTACTGTTGGCAGTGGATTAATCACCACATCAACAGGAACACTCACACTTGGACAAGTCGTTGTTAGATTTGTCATTATTACGCTGTAAGTACCAGGAACCGCCGTTGAAAATGAAGCAACGTTTCCAGGATTAGTAGCGCCAGCGGGAAAAGTCCAACTATAACTATAATTCCCCGGTGCACCAGGCGTGGCCGTAACAGTGGCATTTGTTCCTGAGCAAACTGGAGCACTGGCAACAGTAACAGTCGGCAATGCAACAATCGTAAATACTACCGTTCCACTAGCAGTATTTGTGCAACTCGGCACACCACTAGAAGACACACTGACCAAAGAATAGGTCGTATTTGCAGTTAGAAACCCTGTGTTTAAGGCGAAAGCACCCGATCCATCTAAAGTAACAACTTGATTTGGTCCGCTTCCCACAGAATAAGTAACTATTGCACCTGGCGTTCCTACAAAATCAACAACGCCATTTCGTCCAAAGCAAACATTAGCATTCGTTGTACTGATCGATACCGTTGGCAAAGGCAATATAATTATTGTAACTGTTGAACTCACATCAGGGCAGGGCGCTGCCGAAACAGTATAGGTAAAAGTATAAGGACTTCCCGCAAGCGTCAACGTTGAAACATTGACGGTTCCAAGATTACCACCACTAGTTGCTAAAGGCCCACCCCAAGTTCCTGTCGCGTCAGGACCACCTGTTAGTTCGTCAAATAAATTTAAGACTGGGAAGGTCGGCAAATCATTAACACAAATTCTCTTTACAGCGCTAACCCCTGGATTTGGTGGCTCGACTAAAATCGTTTGTACTTGAAATCGAGCCGCGCTTTCACATGGCAAATCGACTGTAGCTGCATAATAACTTTGACCTGAAGCCAATGGCGTAGAGGAAGGAATCGTAATATCCGAAATTGCAGACGCATACCAATTACTATCCCCACTAACCACAACATCATCTAAAGTTGGCGGGGCGCCTGATGTATTGCAAAAAAACTGAATGGGATCGCCGGTCGGAACTGGAACAACACCGATCGTCGCTTGAACACTTCTTCTCGAGGTCTCACAGCCAGTAAAAGGATTAGTTTGACTTACATAATAAAAAGCATTATCGATCAAAGTGGCTGTGGGAGACAAAGGAGAACCTCCCGAACTAGAGGAATACCAACGAATGTTGTTTCCTATAGCAGTCAAATCAGCAACTGTCGCATCTGATAGATTATCAACACATGGACCTTGAAAAGGTGATGCAATAGGTCTTCCGTAAATTGTCACCGTTACACTTGGTCGCACTGCACAAGTACCAGCCGTATTGTCTGCAAAATAAGATGCACCATTCACAAGTATAAATCCATTTGGCAAGGGCGTGGTTGATGAAGCGGAATCATACCAAACTACTCCTCCCCCAGTGTCCGTAGCCACCAAATTAGCAACGGTCGGAGAACTGGGCGCGAATTGAATATCGCAAAAAGTCTGAGGACTCACTGCCGTCGGACACTGACCATAGGATACCGCAATG
>JBIKRP010000013.1:0-14170 GCA_044349145.1 Flavobacterium sp. | reverse complement strand
CTGGCAGAACTCAGCGTAGATTTATCCATACCAAAATACGCCACACATTTGGTGTATATGACGAATTCTAACAGAACAGATGAAATAGAAGAAAAGGTTATGTATTCCATTTTACAGAAAAGACCCAAAAGAGCGGATATGTATTGGTTTATTCACGTTAATGTGCTGAGCGAACCATACAGAAAAGAGTTCAGAGTAACCGAGATTGTGCCCGACGACATATACAGGATTGACTTCTTTCTTGGTTTTAGAGAACCTACAAAAATCAATTTGATGTTTAAAGAAGTAATCAAAGACATGGTGAAAAATGGTGAAGTGGATATCACAAGCCGTTACGAATCGCTAAACAAAAACAACATTCTTGGGGATTTCAAATTTGTACTTTCAGAAAAATTCTTATCCAACGATAGCGATGTGACCTTTTTTGAAAAAATAGTGATGAATGCCTATTTCATTATGAAGAAATTCAGTTTATCAGAAGAAAAAGGATTCGGATTGGATAGCAGCTCTGTAAAAGTGGAACAATTCCCTCTGGTTTTGCATGCGCCTGAAAAGATTCATTTAGATCGAATCAAGTAAAATCTAGTTCTTGATTATTTTCCCTTTCTCGCTATAACCATCATTGGATATGATTTCATACCAATATATTCCGGCAGATAAGGTTGTCGTATCTAAATAATTGTGATTGTCAATTACTTTAGAAGATAATAAGATCCTCGCTGCACTATCATACAAATTAATCGTAACCTGTTCTTTATCGATATTACTTATATGCAAGAACGATGAAAAAGGATTGGGAAATAACGTTATTCTATTTATTTTTTGCACAGATGACATTTCTAATGGCTGACATTGCGTACAATTTTTCTGAAAAGTGACGCGGGAATCTGAACTGATCAAAGTATTAAAATTTAAACCAGCAACACAATCAGCTTTCAACTGCGCTTCCAACCATAAACTAAGATACGCTTCAAGTATAATATGTTGTTCATCTCTTGTTATAGTTGGCTGCGGTGTGCAAGTTGCTTCACCAAAATTGCATAGAAAATTACTATTCGCCATTTGACAATGACTGCCACCGTTTATCGACACATACGTTTTGCAAGCGCTAGCTAAAGCATCATACATTGACACTTGATTTGAAAGAGGAGGTGTCACACAATCGTTTGATCCAGCTACTACTAATGCCGGAATGTTTATAGTATTTGCGGCACCAATCGCCGATGGATTTGTTTCTGCCGCAGCCAAAGTAACGATTGTCTTAATATTCGAATTATATTGCGGTGCCAAGAAAGCAGCGCCACCGCCCATGCTGTGACCCATTACCGCATTCATCACACTCACTCTATTGAAAAACTGGCTACTTGGAAGCATCCCCAAATTGAAAATTTGAGAAGATACAAGTGCCAAGTCCTTTCCAAATTCCCCATGCGATGGCGACAATCCACCTTCCGTTTTTGGAAAAGCCATAATATAACCTTTTGGCACAAGTGCTTCCCATAGGTTTTGATAAGCATCCCAAGTCATGACGAATCCATGTCCGAATGTTAAGGAAGGAAAAGACTGCGTCGTAGTCGATGTCAAAGGAACATCATCTCCATCGCTATCCGCGGGATAATATATTTCCGTCGCAATACTCCTATTTCCACGCGAAGCATCAATAAAGCTAATTGTAGTATGTCCAATGGCAAACGGTTGACTCCAAGCAGGCATCGTTGAAAAAATCAAAAACAGCACTATGGACAAAAAATGGTTTTGTGTTTTTGCAGTCA
This sequence comes from Flavobacterium sp., assembly GCA_044349145.1. GTDB lineage: Bacteria > Bacteroidota > Bacteroidia > Flavobacteriales > Flavobacteriaceae > Flavobacterium. Next base: position 12,398 of record JBIKRP010000013.1, on the reverse strand, counting down.
TCGCTACGTATTTTATCGTAAATGTATGAAATCTTCATTTGCAATATTGATGAACATCTGACAAATCTAATTTTCATTCATCATTTAGTACTACCTTTGCGCCACAATTAGAAAAAATGAGATTACACAGAAATTTAGTTTACACGACCATCGACTCCCTAAACTCCATCTTCAATGAAGGAGAATATGCCGACAAAATGGTAGCAAGAGCATTAAAAAAAGACAAGCGATGGGGAAGTTCTGACCGAAAGTTTGTAGCAGAAACCATCTACGAGATCGTGCGTTGGAAAAGACTCTACGCTGAAATAGCAGAAGTTAAAGAACCATATAATAGAGAGAATCTGTGGAGAATGTTCTCCGTTTGGGCCGTATTGCGAGGGTATCCAATTCCAGATTGGAAACAATTGGAAGGAACACCGGAGCGAAAAATTAAAGGCCGTTTCGATGAATTGTCAAAAATCAGAACGTTCAAAGAATCTATTCCAGATTGGATGGACGAATTGGGCGTCAAAGAACTTGGAGAAAAAGTGTGGGCGAAAGAAATTGCCGCGCAAAATCAACCGGCAAAAGTTATTCTGAGAGTCAACACACTCAAAACCACCAAAGATAAATTAAGAGCAATCTTAATGGATCTTAACATTGAAACAGAATACTTAAAAGACCAACCAGATGCATTAGTACTTAAAGAAAGAGCCAATGTGTTTTTGACCGATGCTTTTAAAGAGGGCTTTTTTGAAGTGCAAGACGCCAATTCACAATTGGTCGCCCATTTCTTAGAAGTAAAGCCAGGAATGCGCGTGGTGGATGCCTGTGCTGGCGCTGGAGGAAAAACCTTGCATATTGCGTCCATTATGGAAAATAAAGGACAATTGATTGCCATGGATTTGTACGAAAGTAAACTCAAGCAACTCAAACTAAGAGCTAAAAGAAATAGTGCTTTCAACATAGAATATCGCATTATCGACTCGACAAAAGTCATCAAGAAACTGCACGAAAAAGCCGATAGAGTTTTGATTGACGCGCCTTGCAGCGGTTTAGGAGTTTTGAAAAGAAATCCAGATGCAAAGTGGAAACTACAACCAGAGTTCATTGAAAACATCAAAAAAGTACAAACAGAAGTTTTAGAAAATTACTCAAAAATGGTAAAACCAGGAGGGAAATTGGTCTATGCGACTTGTTCCGTTTTACCATCTGAAAATCAAGAACAAATTAAACACTTCTTAAGTGGCGAGACAGGTAAAAACTTTACCTTTGTTAAGGATTCGAAAATTCTAGCGTCCGAATCTGGCTTTGATGGCTTTTATATGGCGTTGCTGGAACGAAAAACAAATTAATACATCCTACATGAAAAAAAGTCTTACTTTATTATTTATATTCCTTTTTACCTTTGGTTTCGCACAAATTCCAGCGGGATATTATAACTCGGCAACTGGAAACGGTTTTGCATTAAAAACACAATTGTACAATATTATAAAAGTAGGTACTGATCGTGGATATGCAGGATTATACACCACTTACCTTACTTCTGACAAAGATTTCTTTTATGAAAATAATGGAACCATGTTAGACATGTATACAGAAAACCCAACTGGATCTGAATGTGAGTTTACCTACGGAACAGGGCAAGATGACGGGACATTAGGAAATAATGAATGTGAACGTTATAATAGAGAACACCTAATTCCTCAAGCTGTTTTTGGTGGCGAAACTCCAATGTATTCCGACGCTCATTTTGTTGTTCCAGCGGATAAACATGTCAATGGAATCAGAGGTGATTTACCATTCGGAAAAGTGAATAATGACAATTGGACCGGGACAAACGGAACGAAACGAGGTTCTAATCTTAATTCAGGTTATTCGGCAGGATATAGTGGAAATGTTTTCGAGCCCATCGACGAATTCAAAGGTGACATTGCCCGTTGTCTCTTCTATTTTGCAACCAGATATGAAAATGTTGTAGACGGTTACTCCTACGAAATGTTAGATGGCACGAGTACAAATGTATTTGCACAGCCCTTCTTAAATATCCTACTGACTTGGAATGCCCTTGATCCTGTTAGTCCACGAGAAATTGCAAGAAACAATGCCATTGGTACCAATGCAAGACAAAGAAATAGAAACCCTTTCATTGATAACAATTCTTATGTCAATGCTATTTGGGGTGCTCCTCTAGGGGTTTCTTCTTTTGAGCTTCTTGACTCCGCCCAAATTTTTCCAAATCCTACATCTACGAATGCTGTTACAATTTCATCTTCAATAGATCTTGAAAATATTCAAATCATAAGCATTAATGGACAAATAATTCGAGAAATTAAAAGGCCCGAAATGCAGGGAAACAACTATGTATTAGATCAACTGAATTCTGGTTTTTACTTCATAAAATTGTCTTCCGGTGATGCTTCAGCGATAAAAAAATTGATTGTGAAATAAATTCGATGCAAACCTAAATTAAAATGTCTCTGATATCATGAGGCATTTTTTTTGTCGTAAAACAAAAGTTAATTTCTAACGCAATCCAAAAAAACAATCTAGATTTACACTCTAAAATAAATTCATGAAGAAAATTTACACCGCAATAATTGTATTCCTATGCAGTTTTGGGTTTGCTCAACCAGGAAGTCCAGCGTCTCCGTATTATGATGGTTTCGACTTTAGTCAGACTGGCACAGCGTTACGTCAAAGCTTGAGCGAGAAAATAACATCGACACACACAGTACTTTTAAGTTATCAAGATGCAGAGGACGCTATCAAAATAGTGGATCGTGATCCAACAGACGTAAGCAATCAAACCGTACTACTAGTATATGGCTTTAGTGAAAATATGTGTCCCACTAATTCTAGTGATTTTCCGGATCATCGAAGACGCAGAAGAGTTGATGACGGAACAGATTTTTGTCAATGGAACAGAGAACATACTTACCCAAGATCTCGCGGAATTCCTGATTTAGGATCAGACGGACCAGGAGCGGATGTGCATCATCTTAGAGCTTCAGATGTGAATAGAAATTCCGACCGAGGCAGTTTAAAATTTGGACCTGGTTCAGGAAATTCAGGAAACTTCAACGGCGCTTGGTATCCCGGAGATGAATGGAAAGGCGACATCGCTCGAATGATGATGTATATGTACTTGCATTATGGAAATCAATGTCTACCGAGAAATGTAGGTGTTGGAAATTTAGTGAGCACTGACAACAACATGGTCGACTTATTCTTGCAATGGAATGCCGAAGATCCCGTATCTGAATTTGAGGATAAAAGAAACACCTACTTGGGCAACACCGATAATTTTTTCGCACAAGGAAATCGCAATCCTTTTATTGACAATCCGTATTTAGCGACGTTAATTTGGGGTGGAACTCCCGCCGAAAATAGATGGCCCGGCCTATCAACTACTTCCAATTTTGATTTGTTTAGTTCAGTTACTGTTTATCCAAACCCGACACAGAATAATCAAGTCAATATCACATCAGATATTCCATTCGATTCCATTCAACTTCTTAATACAAATGGACAATTGGTTCAAGAATATAAAAACCCAGCAGCGATAAATCAATCCTATACATTAGAAAATTTACCACAAGGTTTTTACTTTATAAAACTTAATACTAAATCACAAACAACCACAAGAAAAGTAATTGTGAATTAGCCTAACAAGAATTGGTCTAAAAAAAGTTAGCCACGAATTCACAATAATACGAGTGAATTCGTGGCTAAATTATTTTAAAACTATGATTTAATCATTCATCGAAATCAAAAACTCATCGTTGTTTCTTGTTTTCTTAAAGCGATCATTGATAAAATCCATCGCCTCAACAGGATTCATATCTGCTAAATATTTTCGCATAATCCACATGCGTTGCAATGTTTTTTCATCTAATAATAAGTCATCTCGACGCGTACTTGACGAGGTCAAATCAATCGCTGGGAAAATACGTTTGTTGGCAATCTTACGATCCAATTGCAGCTCCATGTTTCCAGTTCCTTTGAATTCCTCAAAAATCACCTCATCCATTTTCGAACCTGTTTCGGTCAATGCCGTAGCAATGATACTCAACGAACCTCCATTTTCAACATTACGAGCCGCTCCGAAGAATCGTTTCGGTTTTTGCAATGCATTCGCATCTACTCCACCGCTCAATACTTTACCTGATGCCGGCTGAACGGTATTGTAAGCTCTTGCCAAACGTGTAATCGAGTCTAACAAGATCACGACATCGTGACCACATTCTACCAAACGTTTCGCTTTCTCCAAAACAATATTGGCAATCTTTACGTGCTCTTGTGGTTCTCTATCAAAGGTTGATGCAATGACTTCTCCACGAACAGACCGCTGCATATCGGTAACTTCCTCTGGACGTTCATCGATCAGCAAAACCAATAAATAAACTTCAGGATGATTCGCCGCAATCGCATTGGCAATGTCTTTCAGCAACATCGTCTTACCTGTTTTGGGTTGTGCCACAATCATTCCACGTTGGCCTTTACCAATTGGTGAAAACAAATCAATAATTCGTGTTGAAATGGAGCTGCCTTTCTCGGCTATTTTGAATTTCTCGGTTGGAAAAACAGGGGTTAAATGTTCAAAAGAAACACGGTCGCGAACCACTTGCGGATCATGACCATTAATTTTGAGAACGCGCACTAAAGGAAAAAACTTCTCTCCTTCTTTCGGTGGACGCACGACTCCTTTTACGGTATCGCCAGTTTTTAAACCAAACAAACGAATTTGCGAAGTAGACAAATAAATATCATCCGGAGACGCCAAATAGTTATAATCGGACGAACGTAAGAAACCGTAACCGTCCGGCATCATTTCCAAAACGCCTTCGCTCTCTATAATCCCGTCGAACTCAAAATCAGCATCTCTGAAGTTGTTGTTCTTTTTATTTTTGAAATTCGGATTTTGATTTCCGTTTTGGTTTCCGTTGCCGTTTGGATTTCCGTTTGGATTCGGATTCTGGTTTGGATTCTGGTTTGGATTCTGCTTGTGCTGTTGATTTGGATTGACTTTCTTTTCTTGAACTGGGTTTTCACTCGCTTCCGCAGTTTTTTCTGTCGATTCGTTTTCATCAGAACCACTTGGCTCTACTATTGTAGACTTCTCTATTTTATTGGCGACTTTCTTTTCGTAATCCGCTTTTTTAAACTTGACTACTTTTGGTCCTTTGTGCGCAGGATTTACCTCAGTCGATGGATATGCTTCGTTCGGCGCTGGCTCCGCAACTGCTGCTGGCTCTTCATTGGAAAAAAGAGTAGCTGACTTCGTAATGGCAGGCTTTTTTTCAGCAGTAATTCTCACTCTCTTCGATTTCTCCTCTGAACTATTTTCTTTCGCTGGTTTACTGGTGTTTTTCGCTTCGCTTGCCAATTGATTTTCAATAATCATCGCGATCAACGCTTCTTTCTTGACTCCGGCAAACTTGATTGTTTTTGCTAATTTTGCAATATCTTGAAGCTCAGTCAGCTTCATTTCTTTTAATACAGAAATATCAAACATGAATGTTATTTGAATTTAGATTGATTTGGATTTTTCTAAAAAATTGTAGTGAAAAAATTTGTGGTGAACAGGTCGTAAAATGAAGTACTTACGAATTAGTTATGCAATAATACGAATAAAAATTTATCATACAATAGCATTTGTAAAAAAGAAAATATATTTTTGTGACACAATAAAACAAAAAATGATTCAAAGAATACAGACGGTTTACTTGGCATTAGCCTTTATTGTAACTGGAATTTTACCTTTCGTTTTTTCATTATGGAAGTTAAGCGACGGAAAAACTGAAATGTTTATGACCAATCAGTTTTACTCCATTATTTTTGGACTAAGCACTTCATTATCGCTGTTGAGCATCTTGTTTTATAAAAAAAGACAACATCAATTTGTCTTAGGCAGATTGAATATCATATTAAATTTAATTTTATTAGGCTTATTTGTATATCGTTCGCTAAATCTATCTGGAGAAGCAGTTACTGTTTCTGAGAAGGGTATTGGGATGTTTCTACCAATTATTGCTATCGTTTTTTTAGTGTTGGCTAACAAAGCCATCCAAAAGGATGAAGATCTCGTAAAATCTGTCGACCGATTGAGATAAACCTATAAACTTAGTTTATTTAGTGCGAAGAAAAACCTGGACAAATGTTCGGGTTTTTTTTGCTTTTAGAGTTACTGAGATTCTGAGTACCTGAGTTGCTGAGTCAATCTAAAATAAACATAACGCACTATTTCATCATTGGAATACAAACTTCTCGTTACTACAAAACAAACTCAGTATCTCAGTTACTCAGCAACTCAGCTACTTCTTCCCAAGCTCCACAATCTCCAAATCCCTAATCGATTCCCCATCAATCACAAATCGCAACATGGTTCGGACTTGATGAAATCCACTTTTTCCTGCGGCTCCCGGATTCATATGCAGTAACTGCAGTTTCTTATCATAAATCACTTTCAAAATATGCGAATGACCACAAATAAAAAGTTTCGGCGGATTCTTGGTGATTTCTGCTCTAATGTCCTGATTGTACTTATCTGGATAACCACCAATATGGGTGATCCAAACATCAACACCTTCGCAAAAAAAGCGATTGTGCAACGGAAACTCCATGCGCGCTTTGTCGTCATCAATATTGCCATAGACAGCACGTAACGGCTTGTGCTTTTTTAAAGTATCCGTCACTTCTAAATTTCCAATATCGCCCGCATGCCAAACTTCATCGGCTTGATTGACATATTTCAAAATCACCTCATCCAGGTGACTGTGGGTGTCGGAAAGTAAAAGGATTTTTTTACTCACAATTTTATATTATTTTTTTGTGTTCGTGACCCGAGCCATTATGGCGAACGGATGAAATAATCTTCGATTTCATTTTTAGTGTCGCTGAGTTTCTGAGCTTTTTTTCGGAGCTATTCCCGCTGTCATTCCAATCTTTTTTGTTTTTTGTCACCCCGAGCGCAGTCGAGGGGCTATTCGAAAAAACAAAAAAGGATTTTCCCTTCCATCGGGGCTAGGCTTTGCGGTAAAAATAAACATTCTCTTTCCAAATCAAAAATTTGTATTTACAAGTTGATTGAGCATCAACCAAATTAACATTTACTTACCATTCCCAATTTCAAAATCAATTCTATTAATAAGTATATTTGCACACGCAATCCAACTTCCGATAACAGAAAACTGACAACTCTCAACCGACAACCCTCTTCATGCGTTACTTCATTCAATTTTCATACAACGGCACAAATTATCACGGTTGGCAATCACAACCCAACGCGGTAACTGTTCAAGAAACACTGACCAAAGCGATGACGACTGTTCTGAATTGTTCTATTGAGTTGATGGGCGCCGGAAGAACAGACACGGGTGTTCACGCGAAAATCATGTACGCTCATTTTGATACAGAAATTGCAATCGATTCTGGAAATTTGGTTCACAAACTCAATTCGTTTCTTCCTAAAGATATTGCAGTTCATGAAATCATTGCTGTACATGACACCGCACATGCTCGATTTGACGCAACAAAACGAACCTATGAATACCACATTCATACTTTCAAAAATCCGTTTTTGACAGATTTGAGTTGGTATTGTACTTCACAACTTGATGTAGACGCCATGAATGAAGCCGCAAAATTGTTGTTGACGCACACCGATTTTGAGTGTTTTTCTAAAGTGAATACAGACGTCAACACTTTCAATTGCAAAGTTAGTTTTGCGCAATGGTCACAAGACGAAAATAAGCTTATTTTTACCATCTCGGCAGATCGTTTTTTACGCAATATGGTAAGAGCAATCGTCGGGACTTTGATTAATGTAGGTTTGCACAAAATTACACGAGTTGATTTTCAAGCGATTCTAGAAAGTAAGAACAGAAGTGAAGCTGGGTTTTCGGTGCCAGCTCACGGTTTGTATTTGACCGAAATAGTATATGATTACGTAAAACCCTAGCCCTGATGGAAGTGGCATCCTTTTTTGCCTTGGAAAAGCCCTTCGACTGCGCTCAGGGTGACAGGCAAAAAAGATAAAGCGGACAGCAGGAATAGCTTCAAAAAAACATGAAAGCAAAAGTTTTTGACACCCTCGTTTTTAAACGAATTCTAAAATATACCAAACCCTATCAGTGGCGGTTTAATAGCGTTGTGTTTTTTGCTATTTCGCTTTCGGTATTCGCAGCATTGCGTCCTTATTTGTTAAAACAAACGGTAGATGGTTACATCAAAACCCATGATGCGCAAGGTTTGTTATTTTACATTGTCTTGATGGGCATTGTGCTTTTGGCCGAGGTTTTTTCTCAATTCTATTTTGTGCTGTGGGCAAATTGGTTGGGACAAGACATCGTTAAAGATATTCGAGTAAAACTCTTTCAACATATGTTGAGTTTTAAAATGAAATACTACGACAATGCGCCAGTCGGTCAGTTGGTAACACGTTCGGTATCGGATATCGAGCAAATCGCAAAGATTTTTAGTCAAGGTTTGTTTATGATTATCAGCGACTTACTGAAAATGGTCGTTGTGCTGATTTTTATGTTTTATATGAATTGGCGACTCACGTGGATTGTGATAGTGGCCATGCCAATTCTAGTGTTTTTCACAAGAATCTTTCAGCGTAAAATGCAAGTGGCTTTTGAGGATGTTCGAAACCAAGTGGCGAATATGAACACTTTTGTACAGGAGCGTGTCACAGGAATGAAGATCGTGCAACTGTTTAATCGCGAAGACATCGAAGCAGTAAAATTCAGCGAAATCAATGACAAACATCGAAAAGCATGGGTAAAGACCATTTTATACAACTCGATCTTCTTCCCCATTGCCGATATTATTTCCTCATTGACGCTTGGTTTCGTGGTTTTGTATGGCGGAATCAATATTTTGCATGGTGATCATTTTACGACTTTTGGTGACTTGTTTGCCTATACGATGTTTATCGGAATGTTATTCAATCCACTGCGACAAATTGCGGATAAATTCAACGAGATGCAAATGGGAATGATTGCCGCGAATCGGGTCTTCGACATTATTGACACCCAAGATCAAATTCAAGATACAGGTACAATTGAAGCGCCGAAATTTGCAGGCAACATCCAAATCAAAGCAGTACGTTTTAGCTATATTGAAAATGAGGAAATCATCAAAGGAATGGATTTGTCAGTCAATGCTGGTGAAACGATTGCTATTGTTGGTTCGACTGGAGCGGGAAAATCTACCATCATTAACTTATTAAATCGTTTTTATGAAATAGATAGCGGAACGATTTGCATTGATGGAGAATCGATTAAAGATTATAGTTTGAGTTCAATTCGAAAACAAATTGCGGTGGTTTTGCAAGATGTGTTTTTGTTTGCCGATACGATTCTAAATAATATAACCTTGTTTAATTCGGAAATCACAAAAGAAGAAGTCATCCGCGCAGCTCATAAAATTGGCGTGCACGATTTTATTATGAGTTTACCTGAAAATTACGACTACAACGTCAAAGAACGCGGCGTCATGTTATCGTCGGGGCAACGACAATTGATTGCTTTTTTGCGAGCGTACATGAGCGATCCGAGTATTTTGATTTTGGACGAAGCGACTTCTTCGATCGACACCCATTCGGAAGAACTGATTCAAAAAGCGACAGAAACTATTACTGAAGGAAGAACTTCGATTGTCATCGCACATCGATTGGCAACTATTATCAATGCGGACAAGATCGTGGTCATGGACAAAGGGTTGATTGTCGAGCAAGGAACGCATCAGGAATTGGTTGGGAAAGAAAATGGCTATTACAAGAAATTATACGATTCGCAATTTGCTTTGGAAACTGATTTCTCGAATTGAAAAGAAAAGTAGTTGCCTAAATTTGATATTCGATAATTCTGAATTCGATAAATATTGCTTAATTTCGCTCAATATTTTAAAAAAAGTTAAGTCACTAAAAACAATACATAATGAAATACGATATAATAGTTTTAGGAAGTGGTCCAGGCGGTTATGTTACTGCCATTCGTGCCTCGCAATTGGGCTTTAAAGTAGCCGTAATTGAAAAAGAAAGTTTGGGTGGCGTATGTCTGAATTGGGGTTGTATTCCAACCAAAGCATTGCTAAAATCAGCTCAAGTTTTTGATTACCTAAAACACGCCTCTGATTACGGATTGACAATTTCATCATTTGACAAAGACTTTAATGCGGTTGTCGCGAGAAGTCGTGGCGTTGCCGACGGAATGAGCAAAGGCGTTCAGTTCTTGATGAAGAAAAATAAAATCGATGTGATTGAAGGATTTGGAAAAATCAAGCCAGGAAAAAAAGTGGACGTCACCGCAGCAGATGGAAAAGTGACTGAATTTTCCGCGGATCACATCATCATTGCAACAGGAGCACGTTCTCGTGAATTGCCAAATTTACCACAAGATGGCAAGAAAGTAATTGGTTATCGTCAGGCGATGACACTTCCTTCGCAACCAAAATCGATGATAATCGTGGGTTCTGGAGCTATTGGTGTTGAGTTTGCTCACTTTTACAATGCCATGGGAACAGAGGTTACTATCGTTGAATTTATGCCAAACATCGTTCCGGTTGAAGACGAAGACATCTCAAAACAAATGGAACGTTCGATGAAGAAAGCCGGTGTAAAAATCATGACTTCTTCCTCAGTAGAAAAAATCGACACATCGGGTGCTGGTGTAAAAGCCACCGTTAAAACTGCCAAAGGAGAAGAAACTTTAGAAGCAGAAATTTTACTTTCAGCGGTTGGAATTAAAACCAATATCGAAAACATTGGTTTGGAAGAATGCGGTATTGCGGTTGATAAAGATAAAATTTTGGTGAACGCCTACAATCAAACTAATATTCCAGGATATTATGCGATTGGAGACGTAACTCCAGGACAAGCATTGGCGCACGTTGCATCAGCAGAAGGCATCAATTGTGTGGAGAAAATTGCGGGTATGCATGTGCATCCAATTGACTACGGCAACGTTCCTGGTTGTACGTATGCTACACCAGAAATTGCCTCTGTTGGATTGACAGAAAAACAAGCTCGTGAAAAAGGATACGATTTGAAAATTGGTAAATTTCCGTTCACAGCGTCAGGAAAAGCAAAAGCAGCTGGAACGCCAGATGGATTTGTAAAAGTGATTTTTGATGCGAAATACGGCGAATGGTTGGGATGTCACATGATAGGTGCTGGCGTTACCGATATGATTGCCGAAGCGGTTGTAGCGCGTAAACTAGAAACAACAGGCCATGATATTTTAAAAGCAATTCACCCGCACCCAACGATGAGTGAAGCGGTGATGGAAGCGGTCGCTGATGCTTATGGTGAAGTGATTCATTTGTAATACAATTTTAGTGTTTTAAATAAAATCCGTTTTGCGAAAGCAGAACGGATTTTTTGTTAATAATAAATTTAAAGCTATAGTAATTGATTATCAATTATTTATAACTTTAGTATATTAATTCTAACTAAAACATTTTAATCATGAAAAAAAGAATCTTACTAGTAGTACTTGTTGTTGTAAGTTTTGTTTTGACAACGAGTTGCAAAAAAGAACCTGAGGTTACAACACCGACCTTCGATGCCACCACTGCAAAAACAGAAGTGGAAGCAAGAGCAAAAGTTTTTATAGAGGCGTTAAACTCAAAAGACTCGGTGGGTTTGGCTAATTGTTATACCACCGATGCTAAGTTCATGCAACCAAACGCCAAAACTGTGGAAGGCCGAGCCAACATTCAAAAACTATTTGGAATGTGGATGAAAGGACCAATGATGCACATTATGATCAAAACCGTTGAAGTTTGGGGTGACGAAAATATGCTTGCCGCCGAAAACAGTTGGTCTTTTTTAGATTCAAGTGGCAAAACAGTAGATACAGGTAAATCATTAGAAATTTACAAGAAAGAAGAGGGCGTTTGGAAATTGCACCGCGATTGCTATAATTCTGATATGCCACCACCAGTTAAGTAGAATTAAAATCCTAACTATTAAATAAATCCACCTTGTCTACTGATAATTTGGATTTTTTTTATTTAAACAAAATACTGAATCGACTTAAAAATTGTACATTTGAGTTGGAAAACTTTCTACATCAAAGGTATAAAATATGAATGGCCTCCAAAAAATCTACGAATCCATCCAACTATTTTTGATTGAAATCGGGGAACTTTCTTATTTCACGCTCCGATTTTTCAAAGAAACCGCTAAACCTCCATTTGAATTTAAGGAATTTTTACGCCAGTGTTTTTACATGGGCAATCGTTCTCTGTTTCTTGTAGCCACAACCGGTTTTATCATTGGCCTCGTTTTTACGCTACAATCGCGTCCCACTTTAGAACAATTTGGCGCCGCCTCATGGATTCCCGCGATGGTCAGCGTATCTATTATTAGAGAAATTGGACCAATAATCACGGCGCTAATTTGCGCG
>JBIKRP010000240.1:0-4237 GCA_044349145.1 Flavobacterium sp. | reverse complement strand
CCAACAGTTTTTTAGGGCAGGAACTACCAGCTTTGTTGTCTTGAATTCTTTGTTGTTTCAGTTGTTCATTGGTCGTTCCTTTGACCGTGTTAAATGGAATTCCAAGAGGTGAAATGTGGCTTAAGTAGAAATCACTTTCTTTCGATTTGGCCAATAAAGCTCTTGTTTCCTCATCTACCGAAGTGGCTTCTGGAACCAATAAAAAAGGTGAACCCCAACCCACGGCTTCGAGATTATAATTGTCGAGTAAGAACTCGTGCTCTTCTGCAGTTCCAACACCACCTTGAGCCGTTATTTTCAACGAAAGTGGCTGCGTCGGAACGGTCATTTGTTTTTGCAGTAAAGCTTTTTCCATCAATTCTTGAGCTGATTGAATCAATTGGCTTTTCTTCTGTTTGAATTCTTCGAGAATTGGCCCTAACAGCAGGCCGTCTGTGGCGAAAGCATGTCCGCCGCAATTGAGGCCTGATTCGATTCGATATTCTGAAACCCAAAGCCCTTTTTTGGCTAAGAAATTTCCTTGAATCATCGCCGATCTGAAATCGCTAACCTTTAAAATTATTTTCTTTTTGATTTGACCATTGGAGTCTGGGTAGAAATCTTCGAATTGTTCGATATAACTGTAAAGTCTCGGGTTCATTCCCGCAGAAAGCACCACTGAAGAAGTCACATTGCTATTAGCAAAACCACGCAATGCCGCATGCGCATCGTTAAACTCAGCGGGTAAAGGGTCGTTTTTGGTGTAATTGTCTTTATCCACTTTGGTCATGATATTGACATCGATAGCGCCCGGTGAAAGATAGTCTTCTATAAAACGCTTGAGGTCTTCTTTGCGATTGCACCCATCTTCAGTAAATCGAAGCAGTCGTGCTTTTATTTCCGATTTATTCGGTAGCATCGCGATATAATTTTCCAATGCTATTTTACTTTCGACAAGTTCTGTCTTGAAATTTTCGAATTTTTCTTTGACGATTTGATCTACTAAATTCAGATAATGTGTAATTCTTCTCGCCCTAAAGTCATCTATTTTGTTAGAGATTTCTTCGTAAGGAACTTTGAATTTGGCACTGTAAAAAGCACGCATTTTTTCGATAAGTTCATCATCGGTTATGGATATGACAGAGTCGATGCCAAAATGCGCCACGCGAATTGGGCTGTCTATTGTAAAAGCTAGGCCCATTACTGGGATATGAAAAGTGTGAAGAGACTGGTTACTGTTCATAAGGATAAATCAAATTAATAAACCGCAAAGGTTGGAAATTCAATTTGCCAAAAGACTGATAAATGTCATACGATTGAATTTGATGCTTTTCTTTTGCCATCAAAGGAATGCGATTATCTTTGCTGTTCAATAGTTGGAATATCATGAACAAACAAGAAAAAATAAAAAACTTCGATCCATCGCAACCAGGTTTGGCTGATGAGAGCATTTTTGGATTGCCATTTACGTCTGAAGAAAGCGAAATTATTATCATTCCCGTGCCGTGGGAAGTAACCGTAAGTTACGGTTCGGGCGCTTCGAATGGTCCCGAGGCAATTTTGGAAGCTTCTTTTCAAGTCGATTTGCAACACCAAGATTTTCCTGATTTATGGAAATTAGGAATCTATCTGGATTTGAATCAGCAAACCGCAGCGTGGAGCGACAACAGCGACAAATACAAAGGAATGGCGCAACCCATAATTGCCGCTTTAGAAAGTGGGGAAGTCATCGAAAGTCATCCCGCCTTGCAATCGGATTTGGATAAAATAAACAAAGTGTGCAAGGAACTCAAAGAGGAGGTTCGTGAGCGCGCTTTGTATTGGATGAAAAAAGGGAAAAAAGTCGCGTTGTTGGGTGGAGATCATTCTACGCCATTGGGCTATTACGAAGCGTTGGCCAGCCAGCACGATAATTTCGGAATTTTGCATTTGGACGCCCACATGGATTTGCGAATTGCTTATGAAGGATTTACGTATTCTCACGCTTCCATTATGTGTAATGCGTTGCAACTGCCACAAATTTCGAAGATTGTCCAAATTGGCATCAGAGATTTTTGCAAGCAAGAGGTAGAAACGGTGATGCAGCAAGGTCAACGCCTACAAGTGCATACCGATGCCGATATGAAAGCAGAAGCGTATAACGGAAAAACTTGGGATGAACAATGCAATCACATTATTGCCTCTTTGCCTCAAAAAGTGGCGATTAGTTTTGACGTTGATGGCATGTATGCGTGGTACGGACCCAACACGGGAACGCCTGTTCCTGGCGGATTTTCGTACGAACAAGCAACTTATCTTTTCAACAAGTTGGCTTCTAGCGGCAAAGAAATTATTGGTTTTGATTTTGTAGAAGTGGCGCCAGGCGACAACGATTGGGATGGTAACGTCGGAGCAAGAATGTTGTATCATTTGTGTGGTGTTTTTGCCAAGAACAACGGTCTGGATGTTGGCAAGCGAATTGAATTCTACCAAGGATAATACTTTGATTAATCATTTTAGGAAACCTGTTTTGCGACAGGTTTTTTTATGGACTTGTTTTAAGTTTATTTAAAAATTATACATTAATTTAAAATTTACCATTAGAATTCAAGGGGTAAAATGTAAATTATGTAAAAATTTTAAAGTAGTGTAGTTTTATTTAAGGGGTAATTTGTAAAATATTTATTTTTACTTCGATTCCTAAATCTAGATTATGAGAAAGATTATTTTAAGTATCATCCTGATACTATTGTTGATTGTTACTCTTTTTTCAAACTTAATTTTTGACCAAGCGTCAGCCATAACTGCAACAACACATTTCGACACTGGCGACACCAGTTGGATGCTAGTTGCAACAGCACTTGTATTGTTGATGACTCCAGGTCTTGGATTTTTTTACGGCGGGATGGTCGGCAAGAAAAATGTGATTAGCACCATGTTGCAGAGTTTTATGGCGATGGTGATTGTCTCTCTTTTGTGGGTGGTTATCGGTTTTGGCTTGTCGTTCGGACCCAGTATTGGTGGCGTGATTGGCAATCCGATTCCATATTTGTTTTTTCAAAATGTGGGTGTTAACACCTCGTGGAGTCTAGCACCGACAATTCCTTTTCTGTTGTTTGCTTTGTTTCAAGCGAAGTTTGCCATTATCACACCCGCTTTAGTCACGGGAGCTTTTGCAGAACGCATTCGGTTTTGGTCCTATTTGTTATTTATGGTGCTTTTTATATTGGTCGTGTATGCTCCTTTAGCTCATTGCACCTGGCATCCGGATGGTTTGTTGTTTAAACTCGGTGTGCTTGATTTTGCGGGAGGAACCGTGGTGCACATGAGTGCGGGGTGGGCGGCATTGGCAGGAGCAATATTTTTAGGAAAGCGAAAAGTGCAAAAAGTAGCGCCAGCCAGAATTACCTACGTTTTGTTAGGTACAGGATTGCTTTGGTTTGGATGGTTCGGATTTAATGCAGGATCGGCTATGGGCGCTAATGGTTTGGCCGTACAAGCATTGGCAACAACTACAGTGGCAGCCGCAGCCGCTTCGATGGCGTGGGTGTTTTTAGATAAAATCATGGGGCATAAAATTTCGGCGATGGGTGCTTGCATCGGAGCCGTGGTTGGTTTAGTAGCCATTACGCCAGCAGCAGGTTATGTGAGTATTCCACATAGTATTTTTATAGGAATTGTGAGTAGTATGGTGAGTAATTATGTGGTTTTAAAATTCCCGAAAGGCAAAATTGATGATGCTTTGGATGTATTCGGATGTCACGGTGTTGGCGGCATGACAGGCATGTTGCTTACAGGAGTTTTTGCATCGAAGGCAGTCAATTCGGCGGTGGTTGATCAAGGGTTGATTTTTGGCGAAACGACTTTGTTTGTGCATCAATTTACGGCCTTGATTTGCGTTTCTATTTTTGCATTTACGGCTTCGTACGCGTTGTTCTTTATCGTCAACAAAATTACGCCGTTGCGTGTGAGTGAGGAAAAAGAGGAATTGGGATTAGACATCACGCAACACGGGGAGTTTTTGTAATGGATGCGCGTGCGTGAGGGATGGCAGTGGCATCCTTTTTTGTTTTGTCCTCCCGAGCGCAGTCGAGGGATTTTTTACAAAACAAAAAAGATAGAACGAACAGCCCGGTCCGCCTTTTTCGGCGAGACACGCCCAAAATTAATCCCATAATTTTCAAGGTTACTTCAGATTATTAATTATTTTTGTTGCCTACCATTTACTTCATTTCTTGATGCAAGAATCAAAAAAAATTGCTGTTGTAGGTTCCGGTTT
>JBIKRP010000239.1:0-4250 GCA_044349145.1 Flavobacterium sp. | reverse complement strand
AAGGCGAAGGCTGGGATGGAAAATATAACGGAACGGACTTACCTGGAGATGATTACTGGTTCAAATTGTTTTATAAAGAGAACGGACAAGACAAAGAATTTAGGTCCCATTTTTCTTTGAAAAGATAAATTTCACAAAAAAAGCAACTCGGTAGAGTTGCTTTTTTTTTATAAGATATAGTTGCAATGAATTCAAGTGCCCTAGCCCCGATTGCTTCGCCAGTTCGCTGCGCTCGTGTGCAGCGATATCCTTTTTTGCTGAGATAATCCCCTCGACTGTGCCCATGGCGGTAGCAAAAAAGATAAAGCGAATAGCGGGATTAGCTCCTAAAACTACTTTTGGTTATACACCCGAATCGCTTCTTTTAGAATTTGCACCGATTTAATTAGATCGTCTTTCTTCAAAACATAAGCGATACGAACTTCATTCAGTCCAACACCTGGCGTTGAATAAAACCCAGCAGCTGGCGCCACCATTACGGTCTCTTTGTTCAAGTCGAAAGACTCTAATAACCATTGCGCAAATTTATCTGCATTATCAATCGGCAATTGTGCAATACAATAGAAAGCGCCTTTTGGTTTGGCTACTTTAACACCATCAATTTTTTGCAATTCAGCAATCAGCGTATCGCGGCGATCTCTATATTCAGTAATCACTTCATCGAAATAACTTTGAGGCGTTTCTAGTGCTGCTTCGCTGGCGATTTGGGCGAAAGTTGGTGGACTCAAACGCGCTTGAGCGAATTTCATCGCGGTTGCCATCAATTCTTTGTTTTTCGAAACGATGCATCCGATTCGAGCGCCACACATGCTGTATCTTTTTGAAACCGAATCAATCATAATCGCGTTTTCTTCCAAACCAGGAATATTCATTACCGAGTAATGAACGTCACCGTCGTAGGTAAACTCGCGGTACACTTCATCCGCAATCAAAAACAAATCGTGCTTTTTAACCAAGTCTGCCAATTGCATCATCTCTTCTTTTGAATACAAATAACCGGTTGGATTACCTGGATTGCAAATCAAAATGGCTTTGGTCTTCGGCGTGATGAGCTTTTCAAAATCAGCAATAGGAGGTAAGGCAAAACCAGTATCTATGGTTGAAATTACGGGAACCACTTTTACTCCTGAGGCAGTAGAAAATCCATTGTAATTAGCATAGAACGGTTCAGGAATAATGATTTCATCACCTTGATCCATAGTGCTTCCCATAGCAAAAAGCAACGCTTCAGATCCGCCTGTTGTGATGATGATATCAGCTACCTCTATCGGTAAACCATGGTCTTTGTAGTATTGAGACAGCTTAGTTCTGTAGCTTTCAAAACCCGCAGAATGACTATATTCAAGTACCTTGATGTCGAGATTTTTGATAGAATTCATCGCGACTTCTGGTGTCTTAATATCGGGTTGCCCAATATTCAAATGATATACTTTATTTCCTTTCTTTTTAGCGATGTCAGAATAAGGAACCAATTTACGAATTGGCGATTCTGGCATTTGCTTTCCTTTGTTGGATATTCTTGGCATGATGAAGTGATTTTTTTGAACTGCAAATTTGCAATTTTTTTGAGAGTACACCAATTGTTTTAGTTGATATTATTATCACTTTGACTTCCTTTTTTTATTTAATTTTATACAAACCATTTTCATGAATTTCCGCATCATCATTTTGATTTTATTTTTTTGGCACGTCTCGATGAATGGTCAGAGCGGATTTCAATTTGAAAATAATAAAGACAAAATTGCGATTCCATTTCAGCTCATTAATAATCTGGTTTTTATTCCTCTTGAAGTCAATGGCGTAACTCTAAATTTCCTTTTAGATTCCGGTGTAGACGAAACCATTCTCCTTAGCCTTGATGACAAAGAAGAAGTAAGTTTGCACAGCGTAAAAAAAATTAAGCTGAAAGGATTAGGCAGTAATGAACCTATTGAAGGCTTGAAATCTTCCAACAACATTTTATCCTACAAAGGATTGGTTGATAGAAATCACGATGTTTATATTGTGTTAGACCAAAGTTTTAATTTTTCTTCCCACATCGGAATTCCTGTGAATGGCATCATCGGCTATAATTTTTTCAAAGACAATATCGTCGAAGTCAATTATGATAAGAAGAAAGTCTTTGTCTATAAAGACACAAAAAAGATCAGAAGAAAAAAGTTAAAATACGCAGCATCTCCGATAACTATAGAAAGAAGCAAACCTTACGTGATGTCAACTGTCGCCATAGAACAAGAAGAAATTCCATCGAAACTTTTGATCGACATCGGAAATAGTGATGCTCTTTGGCTTTTTGAAAACAAAGAGAAAAATATCAACATACCAAAAGTAAAATTTGAAGATTATTTAGGGAAAGGATTCAGTGGTGATATCCATGGCTTTCGGGCGAAAATTAGCAGTATACAAATCAATTCGTTTCAGTTTGTGAATCCAATTGTGGCATTTCCAGACTCGGTTTCCATCAAGAGTGTGAATAGGGTTGCGGATCGAGTAGGGTCAATCGGTGGTGAACTCCTGAAACGTTTTAATATCATTTTTGACTACCCAAATCAAACGTTATATTTAAAAAAAGCAGTTATTACGATGATCCGTTTTCTTATAACATGAGCGGAATTGAGTTGCAAAACGACGGAATGCAATGGGTGCAGGAAACTGTCAATTTGCAAACGGTCAATCTAGACAATACCTATGACGGAAGTGGAAATAAAGCACAAAATGACTTCAAACTCAAGTTTACACTTAAACCGATCTTCTCGATTGCTAGTGTTAGAAAAAATTCTCCTGCCGAGGCGAGTGGACTGCAAGTAGGCGATCTCATTATATCAATCAATAAGGTCGAAGCCTATCGCTACTCTTTGCAGTCCATCAATGATCTTCTCAAATCAGAGGAAGGAAAATGGCTGTATTTTGACGTGGAACGAAATGGTAAGAAACTGAAGTTCAAGTTTCAGCTCAAAAGTATTTTGTAACTATAGTATTGCTTCAAAATAAAAGTTAAAGCAAAAAAAAAGAGCCTCAATTGAAGCTCTCTTTATTTAATTGTCGCTAGACATAATTCCTTTTTTCTTTTCTAAGACGTTGACCGCCTCTTTGACCAAAACTTCGCCTTTGATTTTGATGGCAACACGTCCGCCTTCTACATTAGTGGCATTCGATTCAACGGTGATGGTCTTTCTGATTGGTCCTGGACTCATATTGTATTTCACGTCTATTTTTCCAGATTTTCCCGGCATGATTGGTTCTGTAGGTTTCGATGGCACCGTACAACCGCATGTTGATTGTACATTGGTAATGATTAATGGCGCATCTCCAGTATTTTTAAACTCAAAAGTTCGCAAACCACTATCTTCATCTTTATATACGTTTCCATAATCTACCGTATTATCTTTGGCTACGAACTCTATTTTTGCACCTTGAGCGGTTGCGCTTAATGTGAATCCTACAAAAGCAAATGCAATTAGTAATTTTTTCATTTCTGTGTTAATTTTAAGTGGAGTAAAAGTACTTTCTTTTATGAAATTTGCAAATATTTAGTTCTTAATTTTTTATAAGGTGCTAATTATTTACTTTTGCAAGGCCTGCAAATAGCATACCAGTATCAATATTTTTTTCTAGTAGCTATTTCCCGCTTTCCACGCTATCTTTTGCGGCGAACCCCGCCACAAAAGGATGCTGTTGCAATCGGGGCTAGGGGCCGCAGAATCAATTCGGATTTTCGTTTAATAAGGAAAAATACAAACTAACAATTAAACTAATAAACGATTACACAAATCAACGATTTAACGATTACACAACCCCACGGTTCAACAAATTAACGATTAAACAGTTACACGATTAAACAATCACATACATCAACATAAAATGACAATACCTGCTCAATTTGACGCCAAAACCATAGAACCAAAATGGTACGACTACTGGATGAAAAACAATTATTTTCATTCAAAACCGGACCATCGCACACCGTATACGATTGTAATTCCACCACCAAACGTGACTGGAGTTTTACATATGGGTCACATGCTCAACAATACGATTCAAGACGTGTTGATTCGTCGTGCGCGTCTGAAAGGGTTTAACGCCTGTTGGGTTCCAGGAACCGATCATGCTTCTATTGCAACCGAAGCAAAAGTGGTGGCAAAGCTCAAAGCGGAAGGCATCAACAAAAATGATTTGTCTCGTGAGGAATTTCTCAAACATGCGTGGGATTGGACTGAAAAATACGGTGGCGTAATTCTCGAACAACTCAA
>JBIKRP010000024.1:0-12753 GCA_044349145.1 Flavobacterium sp. | reverse complement strand
CAATGCCCTTATCCCACATTAGTCTCAATGTTAATGCACTGTCGTATCCATCGTCAATATCATCTACTTGTGTAACACCATTTCCTAAATCCGTGATTACTTTTCTAAAGTGCAATTTATGTGGATTCATCATTCGATTCGGATTGATCGGTGGTCCTACAGTATCTCGTGACAACAATCCTTCTGTATAATAATTTGCTTCTACGGCAATACTCGCATTAATTGATTTTCCGATATAAAAATCTTTATACAAATTCAATTGCATTTGATAGATACTTTGATTTAAAGCTGGCGCTGTTTCAACAGGAAACAAATTAAACTCAGCTGACTTGAAGTTGCGCTCTCTAGAAGATGATATTCCGGCTCCAAATTGGTAATAGGAGTTTGATTTCTTATCAACCTCTACTCTAGCCCTACTCCAATATTGCGGTTTATTCTCTTTAATTGGGGAAGTTATCTTATACTCCAATCCCATGGTGTTATTGTCTACGTTGTCTTCGTAAGCTTTCTTAGTAGTTTCTAATTCATAGTATTTAGAATAACTTACTCCGATACCGTGGATGAAACCCTTTTTATCATACATATTATATGAAATCAAATTTCTTTGAAAAGAAGGATTTTGCTGATTCGTTTCTAGATATGAATTAAAATCAATAAAATTACCTTTTGCCAAACGAATATCTTTTATCAATTTCTTAAGCACATCTGGGTAAAATAGCTCAACATGATTGGCAATCAAATCTTGTTGTAAATCCATACTTTCAAAAACAACATCTGTATTTAAGGTTTTTCTCAAATCTTCTTTTTCATAGATGTTGCTTAATGAATTAGCCAAAACCCAAGCATCTTTAAATCGTCCTTGCTCATGATACACATTACTCATCAATACAGTGGCGATCTCATCTTCTGGATGTTCAGCGATATATTTTTTATACACTGGTTCTAATTCGTCTGAAAGACCCGCTGAAATATACCAGTTCATTTTAGTAACAAAATCAATCTCAGTACTAAACTCCGACCAATCAATCGCCTTTTTATAGTCGGCATTATCAGCGTAAAGCCAAACGATAGCGGTCGCTAAATCTGATAAATCTTTAGTTGGCTGCTTATTCTCCAATTCGACAAGCGCTTCTTCAGGAAAATATTCTAACAAGTGCTTTAAATATTTTTTATAATTTTCAATACTAGGCTCAATTTTAGCCAATGCCTTCAATGCACTTTTGATTTTCTCTTTATTTTGTTCGTTGTCAAAAGACTCTATATATGCTTTTAATAACTTCTTATCTTCTGGAGAAACCTTTATCTGCTCACTTAGCCATCTTTCGTGTGCTATTTCGTCTTTATATTCAATAATCTTATCTAGCTCTCCTGAATACAAAATATTATTCTTTGACGGATTTTTGGCAATAAAATCTTCATATAATTTCCACATTTCATCTCCCTTATTTTCAGATGCCATATAGTCTGCGTACTTATTCCAATCTTTCGCGTCTATTTCGGAACTAGACAACATTTTATTCTTTAGCGCCTCCATTTCAAGTTTGAAGTTTTCCTCGTATTTATCAACCCACTCTCCACCACTCAAGAAATTCTTAACATCTATATTAAATTTTGCAAAGTCTGCTCGAACCAAATTTGTAATGGCTGCCTGTTTTACCTTTTCTTTTGGAGATTTATAAAGTAAATCTACGACCGTTAACTTTGATTTGTTGGAATAGACAGAATAAAGGTATCCGTCCATAAATGGCGTTTTTGAATATAAGACAGACTGACTTTTAAGTTGTGTGTCAACTTTATCCATGTTTTTTGGACTGCAAAACATAAACCAATACTTCTTATTAGATTCTGCACCATTAATTTCTTTTACCGTATACAAGCCTTTTTCCGAACTATGCGAATAACGCGAAGCTCTCCAATTCATAACAAGATTACCACCATCACCTCCATTTACAAATCGCATTTGCGGATAAGTGGCGGTTAATTGTTTTAAGTAATTTTTAAACTCTGGAAACAATGCTTTATCCGAATTTGCAGTCTTTCTCCACCCTAAATTGAATTGATTACGCAAAGAATACCCTGCGGCTCGCTTATCTGCTGTTGCAGGAATTTGATACACGTCATCTGGATGCACAAAGTGTGTCCAAATTCCAGTATACAAAAACATAGACTGGATGGTGTACTTTTCATCATCATGCATATAAAAACCACTTGAAATTCTCGGGTAATCAAAAAAGTTGTTTTCGAATGGATCATAATCGAATTCTCGATCTCCCCCATCTTCCAAGTTACCGATATACAAGCTACACATGTATTTTAGCGATGGCATAGTACGTTTGAGTTCTCTAATTCCCATGCGATCAATATCATTAGATGGTGGAACATAAGTAACTGGTAAAGGACCATAGTTACTAATCTCCCATTTCTTTTTGATGGTTCCCATCGACGTCTCAATAAATTTCGGGTTTTTCCATAATTTTTTGAGTAACGACACGTGATTGTAGCCGTGGAATGCCAATTCATGTCCATTTTTCTTCACATCATTGACCAACCAATCTGGCAAAGACTCTACTTTATCTTTGTTTTTGTTTTTCGTCTTAATTTTTTTTAAATTCCATTGATCCAAAGTAAAAGGAGGTACAATTTTATTACGGTAGTCAAAGGTTAACATTGCTGCATATGGAATTTTAAACTCCTTACCTAATTCACGCATATCCGGCCACCAGATTTTTTGTACGAAATCAGAGGTTGTAATATTCATCTCCGACTTTATTGGTTCAGCAATAATATCATATTGTGGTCCCGGAAAATCATCGAGAAAAATTGTCGAAGCATTGGCTATTGGATAAGGGATTCCTTCTAGACCTTTTAAAACTCCTGCAAAAAGAAATCCTCTGTCTACTTTTGAAAAATCTCCAGATGTATTAAATAAAATTACTCTACCTGAACCAATTGGATTTTCAATCACAGTTGGATAATTAGGATTATTGGCCGCCGTTGCGAGTACTTTAACTTTACTTGAAAAATTTTGTCCAGCAAATCCGTATAGTTTCGAATCCTTAGCAATTCTCTTTCCCGACATATTTGGCAAGACTGGCGTATTGAAATACCAACCAGCCGCCTTATCATCAGTTCCATACTCAGCTTCTGGTTTAAACCCTAATAAGAATGCCATTCTCTTGTCTTCGTTAGCGAATGGGATAAAAAGTGTACCTCCATTGGATACAAAATTAATCAGCACTTCAACAGAAGCATCATTCAACTTCTTGGTATCATAAACCACGATAATTCTTGTTGTTGGAGCTACTTTCAGCGTTGAATTCCAAGTCTTAATGTTTAGCGAATTAAAAGGTAATTTCGTATAGTCGCAAACTTTTCTAATTTCCTGATTATACGCCTTACTAGATTTGGAACTTGGATCATATATAAATTGAATCACTGCTTGCGAGCTTAACACCGGCGCGGTATATCGTTTAAAGGCCTTTTGATTTGTGTTTGCTGCATCCTTCGTATTAAAAAGTTCAATACTTTTCAGATCCGACCAATCATCAAGCCCTTCACAACCGACCATAAGTAATGAAAGGGCCAATGCCATTACGAACAAAACGTACTGTGATATTGCTTTACATTTCATACTTAAAAAATCAAATCAGAAATTTTACTTTCTCTTGGTTCATTTACAATTTCATATACTTTAAGAATCTCAGTGTCATAAAACAAATTGACACGACGTCCTCTTTTTTTCAACAGTTCAATATTAGCAATTAATTCCTTCTGCAACTGCTTGTTTTCTGCAAAACTGTTAGATTCACTATTTGCAGTTTCATTTAATACAAAAACTAATACACTTTTTGACAAAGAATACTGTGGATTCTTTATCAGAAAATTAGGATCTTTTTTATGCTTTGTATTGATAGAATCAATTTTTGGATAGTCATTTAGAAAGAAATCGTAATTCATAAAAAAATGAGAATTATTACTGATTACTTGGGCAGCAGGATCATTTACAACACAATACGAATTGCGAAAAAAGGTTTGAGATATTTTATCGTACGCATTTAGAATTTGTTTTGGTGTCTGGTCAGATACCGTTAGTGAACTGATGCTTTTTTCTTGGTAATAGTATGAAGCGTATAACATTGAGACAAAAATGAGGCCTACAGTAACTGGACTAAACTTCTTAAATCTACCTAATCCAAAATTGAGAATTCGGCTAACTATTGAAATGTTTAAACCTATAATAATCGGAAGAAAGACCGAGATTGAGTTATTCAACATATCAATGTCTAACCATTCACTTTTTATAAAAGTCAATAGTATAAGAAAATTGAAATAGGCATAAAAAGTAATAGTAGCCCGCCAGTTTTCTTTTCTGAATATCACCAATACCATAACGATTAAGAATCCAATACCCGTAGAGATTTGTGCGTATCTTATAATTTCGCTGTATGGCAATATCAATTGCGGAACATAAGTGTAAGAACTAATCGAAAGTAAATTATTTTGCAGATACTCAAGAATATCTGCCCGTTGAAAATAACATGCATAACTGTAGATTCCATACAAAATAATCATGGCCACGATATATCCAAAAATTACAATGAAATTGTCTTTCTTATGTTTCCATTTGCTGAAAAGCAATCCAATAATCAAAAAGGGCGGAATTAAAATACAAAGGGTAAATAGATCAATCAATCCTATAGTTACAAAAAGAAATAAAAAACTAAAGAGATAGTTAATCGGAGGCACTCGATACAATTTTGGTTTTAAATAAAATGCAAATGCAGGTAAGGCAAAAGTTAAAGCAAGAAAAGTAGGATTCCCTTTTAATAAAAAGTAAACATTTAAAGGAGTTAAAACATAAACCAAACTGAAAAATAGTGCTGCAATTGTAGGTGCAATAAATTTTGATGGAGTTAACTTATTAATAATCCAAAATAAGATAACTGCCAATAAAGTGGATTCAAGAATTGCAATAACTTGTAGTGCTATTTCCGGGCTAACGTCAGTAATTTTCCCATAAAAATTGACTATTGCCAATTCTGCATCTGTAGCTAACTCATAGGTAAACCAATACTGATTATCAAATTGAATTACCTTATTTAAGTCGTAAATCCACGCATCGGAAAGCGAATAATTGTCATAAATAATAAAGTAGTAACGGCTTAAGAAAGTAATTCCACCAATAAGTATTGTAAGTATTAAAATAAAGTTGTTGTTTTCATCGTTCTTGACTTTTGTCCGATCTAATGAAAACCAATCCCAGAAAGACCTTTTGTTTTCAATATTCCTCAAGAAAGTAAGAAGCGCTGTTCTGATGTGCGTCGTGAAGTAATGCTTCGGATTCTTTAAATTTTTGAATCCAATAATGTCAATACCAATCAAGATTAGAAAAACAAAAAAGCAATTGAAAAGATTGTATGCGTCTGCTTCGACCAAGATGAAAATTACAATTACTAAAACGGTGGCATATCGAAACCAATTCATTACTAGGAAATCCATAAAATGAACATGTTTAGAAACATTCACAAACTTCCTATTCAAGTAGAATAAAAAAAGTAATATAAAGCAAAGCCTTATAAAACCTAATAATATCGAACTTGTTAAAAACATCATAGTGTTTACTAATTAAATTTGGGGATCGTTTGCAAATCAATGGTTCCAATAAAAAAATCGTAACCTGTGGGCTCGACTCTTTTCTTTACCAATTCTACCAATTCCTTGGAATCTGCGTATTCAATAAGGATAAAAGGAATAGAATAAGTTGCGCTAATTGTATTGATTCGATTTAAGTTTGCTTCAAATATAGTTTTTTCTCTCAAATTGCATTTTTTATCTTTAAAACTGTAGTCTGTCGCAATCGATTCAATTGCAATTAAATCAACATATCGAGAGGTTTGCTCGACCAAATCTAAACCTGCATTTTGAATAAACATTTTCTTTGGATATTTTTCTTTTATTGCACCAATTAGATCAATCACTTTTTCCGCTTGATCTTTTTGTGGTCCATGAATGGTAAAATTATCGATGTTATCTAAAAACAAACCATCGTAGCCAAATGAAAAAATATCTTCAATCATTTGCATCAATGTTTCATTTGCTTTCTTTGAACTTAGGTCGATGTAATGACTGTTCCAAATTTCATTTTTACCAATGGTATGTTTTTTAAGGTCATTAAAATGGCTAGCGCTTTCATTTATTTCTCCGAGACTGATATATGCAAAAACTTTATCATTTTGCGATCGAAATACCTTAACATCTTTACTATTATAATGCTTTGATTCTAAAATAACATACTTATAATCTTTCACTCCGATAGGATTCGTTTTTCCATAATAAAATAATACGGTACTTTTTTTCATATCGTCTTGAAAAGAATTAAAAACTAAAATGAGTGGAATTATTATAAGAAGTACTTTAATACGCTGCATAATAATAGTAATCTAGGTTCTTAAAATAATTGATATTTGCTTTCAAAGTAAGCGCAACAAAAAGCGCAGCACCCAGCAGCATACCAACAACACTATACTCATATGCGAAAAACCTACTTAATACAAAACCAAGTAAAATATTCAATAGACAAGCGTAAATAATCGCTTTTAATGGTTTTTTCGATTGCCCCAATGTAAATAAGTACAAAGAATTCAACATTCCCCAAGCTAAGAGAATATATCCCAAACCGCCAATTACACAAACTTTTATACTCAATTGCACCAATGTTTCATTAAACTGTCCTTCAAATCCCCAGGATGCGTTGATGATGAAATAGATAAAAATAAAAGCAAGTGTGCTAGTGACAAAAAGCAAAGCCACCTGCTGCCAGTACATTTTACGAAGTTGATTATTAAACACTTCAGGGGTCTTATGATCTGTAATTTTCTGTCCGATATCAATAAATCTTGTGAATGAGGCGATACTATATTCTAGAACTCCCGCGAGCAATAAAAAAACTAAAATAGCCAAATCCATCCCTAATTCATAATTTTTTTCAAAATAAACTAGAAATGGCAGATTTCCATTGATTCCTGATGACCAAGCCATAATTCTATCAATGAAAATAAATACGTAAATAAATATTCCATAAAAGAAATATTGGTAATTGTGATACAAAAGAACTGGTACTTTGATTTTGTTCCCACTGATAGACTTCTTGTTTTTTGTAAGATTCCCAAAATAGACCATCAAGAAAATCTTTACAATCACAATCGCAACAGCAATTCCAATCCAATGCGTCACAAATATCAACAAGTTGCTAGTTTCTTTCAGAAAAATGGAAACGGCAGTTCCTGCAAAAATAGCGAAAGTTATCACCCATCGCTGTTTGATTGTATGCAATGGCGCTAACATCAACAAAAGCATTCCCACGAAGAAGGCATAAGCGAAAACCACAAACAAAATTTCATACGGATAAATGTGGAAGAAGAAATTTACCAGGAAAATGGTTGTCAACACAAAGAATATCGAAAGCATTCCGACTTTGTGCAAGTAGTTGATTGTCTTGTTTGTCATCAGGTAGTCTTCGTAATTCCAATAGAACGAAGCTTGCTTTCCAATGACTTGAACAAATCCACCAGTGGAAACTAAACCAATTACAACGCCTAAAACCACTGCTGTAGATTGAATTTCATTAAAACCAACGTATGTCCAAAGTGAATAGCCAAATACAATAATTGCTGCAATTTGCATCAGTACTGGCAGTAAATGAAAAATTCCTAATGAGTAGTATTGAATAAAAATCTGAGTTTTTACTCTGAAATAGTCTTTCAGTTGAATGACTTTTGGTTGTGTCTTTTCAACTTCAATTTCTTTTTCATTCTTGGCGCCGATATAGTAACTGTCTGTTGTTAATTCATAATAAATTAACGCAGCTAAATCCTTTATTGAATTAAAACCAAAATCATCCTTAGTATCTTTCTCTCTGATACCTAAAGATTCAATTGTTGCTTCAACAACTTCGCTACTAACGGGCTTGCCGATTTTGTCTTTAGTTTTTTCAATTAAAGACTTAATGTTTGTAAAATGATTCTCCATTGTAGATTGGGGTCTATCCTGGTTAAGTTAAACAAAGTGTTTTCTAAGATGCTTCCATAGCTTCTTGTTGCATGTGTGAATGTAAATAAATTGGATCTTGCGCTTTTCTATTCATGATAAATTCATAAGCCATCTCGTATTCTTTGATGAATTTGTCGATGGTAAAATTATCAATCACTTTCTTGCGTGCATTTTCACCCATTTTTTTTCTTAAAACATTGTCTTGCAGTAGGTTTACAACACTTTGTCCAAGAGATTCAAAATCTTTCGGCTTACAAATAAAACCGCACGTATTATCTAAAGCTTCTGTTACGCCACCAACATCGGTTGCTACAACAGGAACTCCACAACTCATTGATTCTAAAACTGTATAAGGAAAACCTTCAGAAATCGAAGTCAATATAGAAATATCTCCTTCACAAAATAACTGATGTGGCTTATCGTGATAACCAGCCAAAATAAAGTTGTCTTCTAACTTTAGTTCTTTGATAAGGTCATTACATTCCTTTGTATATTGTGGTACAGCAGCATTGTCGCCGTACACTAAATATCTAACATTTGGTATACTTCTTTTCGCAACAGCACAAGATCTAATCATTGTAAGTATATCTTTCAATTCAAAAATTCTTGCAGCAGCAACAACGGTTGGTACATTTTGTAGGTGCGCCGGCTTTGCGCCAGGAACAAACAAATCCGAATCAATTCCGTTGTAAATAACGTCAATCTTATTTGGATTTGCACCATATTTCTTCTCCCAAGACATATTAAATTTATTTACAGACAAGATCATATCTGATTTGTAGTAAACTAATTTAGTAATACATTCCGAAAATTTAATTAATAAATTCTTTAAGAAAAAGGAATATTCAGATGAATTAATTGCAATTAATCGTTCTCTAATAAATACACCATGTTCCGTTGCAATAATTGGCGTTCCGTATTTGTATTTTAAAACCAACGCTGGAATTACAGGAAATCCAGAAAGTGTCAGGTGCGAAATATCAACTTTCGGAACATCTATTGAAAGTGGAATTAAGAATCTATAAATCCAACGCATTCCAACAGTAAAATCATACAATGTTGCTTCGTAGTGATTATCTTTTTCAATGACTTTAGAAACCGTATTACAGAAGCATTTCCAAACCACTTGGCTCTTCATGGTATTTTTGTAATCATGGTTCTGAAAAAACTGCCACATATCAAAAATGATGTCATCAGTTTCTTCTACATCAACCGAAGAATCGTATATGCTATTCAGTAATCTTTCAAAAATAGGTATAAACTGTTCCTCGATTTCAGTCGCGTCTTCTTGCTCTTTTTTGTTTACTGTCTTGTAGTATTTTTTTCCATAACTCAACAATTCCTTCGGCTCTAATGGAGACCATAATGGAACTTGAATTACGTTTTTTACATTCTCGCTTAATACGTATTTTGATTTTTCTTCGAAATCTGCGTTGATTGAGTACAGTGAGTAATTGACATTGGTCACTTTATTACACAGCATGTGTGCCCAAGTGGAAACTCCTCCTCCGTTGAATGGATAGGTTCCTTCTAAAATCAACATTACATCGTACTTGTTCTTCATATTCTTTAGGTTTAAGCGTTTTTAGAAACATTGGGATAACATTAATTTGAGGGAAAATTAACATTTGTTTCTACGGCAAATATATTTTGAGTTTACCTAATAAAAAAAAAATACGTCTGAAATCTGTTGTAAACACTCATAACGTCGATGAAGTGCACCTTTTTAGCTGAGAAAAGAGCACTACAAAATTTAGTAAAAAAAAATAGGTTAAATACATCGGTAAAATGATGTAGTTCATCGAGTTGCGGTCTATAAAATTTGCTAGAATAATTTTTCTCTGATTTTCTTTCCGATTAACAAAATTAATTTCAATTTGTAATCTTCAATAAGCCATTCTTTGTAATTTTTACTACAATGACTTAAGCAATTCGCATAGCGCTTCATTCTTGATTGTATATCTTCCGCAAGTTCCTTGGCTAAAGCTTTCGCCTCGTATAGATCCTCTGTATTTTCTACACACATAGATGCATGTTGTTCTAAAGATTTTTCAATTACAATTTTTGATCTCAAATTTTGTGAAATCGCAATTTTGTGTTCTTCGTCAACATCAAAAGTTACCACTTCAGTTTTAGCAAACTTGGCGCGCAATTCCGGCGGCATTTCATATTTAAAATGCATCTCAATTTCGACGTCATCTCTCAAGTTTTCCAGGTAGTATTCTGGTGATTTAAAAATATGTTGCCAGTCGACGGGTTCACTCCAAAGCCCAAAGCGTGCGGCATTGTTTCCCAAATCGATAACGGTAAAAGTATCTTTGTGTTGCAGTTTTCTTGAACCACGACCAATCATTTGAAAATACAAGGTAAGCGATTTTGTGGCCCTGTTCAAGATAATACTTTCAACGGTTGGTTCGTCAAACCCCGTAGTAAGAATTCCAACAGAAGTTAATATTGCATCTGGAGTTTTCTTAAACCATGCTAAGATTTCTCTTCGATCCTCCGGGTTACTCGTATTGTCTAAATGTCGTATCGGATAACCAGCTTCTCTAAAAGTTTCATAAACGTATAATGAAGTATTGATACCGTTATTAAAAATAAGTGTCTTTTTACCCAATGATTTTTCAGTATAGGCATGAATTAACTTCTCTTGCATCGCTAGATTAGAATATAAATCGTCTGAAGATTTTACGGTATAGTCTCCGTTAATTCCGACTTTTAATGACGTCAATCCAACATCATAGCTATAAGTTATTGCTTTTGCTAAGAAACCTTTTTCAATTAATGATGAAATTGTATCGCCAACGATTAATTCATCATAATTTTCATTCATGGGCAATTTAATATTCGAACTTAGCGGTGTGGCTGTAACGCCCAATATAAAGGCATTCTTGAATGAACTAAGTAGCTTTCGAAAAGAATTGTAATGCGCTTCATCAATGATAACAAGACCTATATTGTCTAGATGTAATTTTTTGTCATTAATTCTGTTCTTCAGCGTTTCGACCATTGCTACAAAACACGAAAAATCATTTTGATCCGGTAATTCTTTTACTTTACTGTTGATGATTTTGTTCTTGACGTCAAATCCCTTGAGCATTTTAGAGGTTTGCTTGCATAACTCTATTCGATGCGTTAAGACCAAGACTTTCTTGTCATGTTTGGACAAGTATCTTCTGACTATTTCAGAAAAAATAACGGTCTTCCCTCCTCCTGTAGGCAGTTGATATAATAAATGATGGTTGCTGGGAGCATTGTCTAAACGTTCAAAAATGCTTGCAATGTCGCCTTGTTGGTAACTATAAAGTTCCTTTCTGTCTTCAATTTCCGAATCTAGTTCTCCGTGAGGCATGGCGCATTTGTTGAATTTTGCAAAAGTACGCCTAAAAAAGACTTTTTACGCACAATTCAGGAAAAATCACACGCTAATAATCAAATCGCTCTAGGATGGCGATAAATTCGTCACTGTTATTCCAATTTTGCGCAATGGTAACCTCTTTAATATCCTCTACCCTAGCTCTAAAATCGTAGAGAATTCCTTTTTCAATCATAAAGCTAATCGATTGACTGAATGATGATAAAATTCCTTTAAAAAAAGCTTCTTGTTTGATTACTTTCTCGGAAGATAATGTTTGTGAAATTTCAATAGTATAAAGCATTAGATCGGCTACAAGAAAAGGATCGACACCTAAAGAAATGAAATGTTTGATATACTTTTGAGCAACTGACCGTCTCATTTTAGGCCTTTTTCCTCTGATTGGAAAAAATTCATTTGAAATTTTCAATTTTGCATCTTTAATCAAGTTCTCCTCGTTTGGATTAAATACAAAATTAAAATAGGTCTTAACTGGCGGAAACTTCTCGTAAATTTCAACAATTTGCTCTTCCAATTGTTCTTTTGTAAGTTGACCCAAAAATTTCTTTAATTCTCTTTTACTCATCTAATTTTCTATTTAAACAAAAGTACTTTAGTTTTAGTTTAAAAATGAATCCTATTCGCTAATTTTGCGCAAAAATAAATACCGTTGATAATGATCAAAATATTCAAAATAATTGCATTCCTGGAAGGAATTTCATTACTATTATTGCTCTTCTTTGCCATGCCGATGAAATACATCTACGAACAACCCATTTTTGTAAAAACAATTGGAATGGCTCATGGTTTATTATTCATTGGCTATATTTTATTGGCGTTTATGTTGAAAATCGAAGAAAAATGGGAAATCAAGAAATTCGCAATAATTTGTGTCGCCTCTATTATTCCATTTGGCACTTTTTATATTGAAAAAAAGTATTTGAGAAATGCATAAACTTTTAGAAAATGTTTTTTGTTGGTGCTATCCCTTATTAAGAAAATGGGGAGTTGAAGATACGCTTGCATCATATACAAGCTTAGCAATCAATATTCTAATTCTATCTTTTTTATCCTATTTTATTTTTTTTGTTTTTAGGTTTTTCTTAGTGACCGTAATGGCAATTGTTGCAAAAAAAACACATACAAAATTTGATGATTTATTAATTTCTAACAAAACCGCTAAATACATCTCGCATTTAATTCCACTGCTATTCATCTACAAATCTGTTCCAATTATTTTGAATGATTTTGTTTATTGGGAATCGGTGTTTGGCAATTTAGTTGGGGTTTATATAATTTTATTGATTTTATGGATTGTCAGAACCATATTTAATGCGCTTCGTGACTAT
>JBIKRP010000238.1:0-4253 GCA_044349145.1 Flavobacterium sp. | reverse complement strand
GCCAATTGCGCTGCAGCAGTTGCCAATGGAAATACTCCACCAGTTACAGATGCAGGTCTTGATTATACAATTCCTTTTGGAACTGCTTTTGTTTTGACTGGCACTGCATCTGACGTCGATAACGACACATTAACGTATTGCTGGGAGCAATTTAATAATCAATTGTCTGCACAACCACCAGTTCCAACTAGTACTAGCGGTCCAAATTTTAGATCTCGAAACCCTTCAAATGTTCCTCAAAGATTTTTCCCAACATTCTCAAGTGTATTGGCAAATAATTTGACCCCGACTTGGGAAGTGGTTCCGAATGTGGCGAGAACTATGATTTTTTCACTTACTGTTCGAGATAATAGAAGTCCATTGGGCGGACAAACAGGTCGTAATACGATGAACTTGACCTTTGCTAATGTTGGACCATTCAAAGTGACGTCTCAAAGTACACCAACTGCTTGGTTGCGAAATTCATCACAAACAGTAACTTGGGATGTTGCTGGAACTACAGCAAATAATATAAACACATCGCTTGTAAACATTAAATTGTCTATCGATGGAGGTGTAACTTTTCCTTATGTACTTGCAGAAAATACAGCTAATGACGGAAGTGAAAATATCGTAGCTCCAGATGTCACTTCGCAAAATTGTAGAATTCTTATTGAAGCAGTTGGAAATGTTTTTTATGCGGTAAACTCGCGAACGTTTAATATCGGTTATCAAATAGTAAACACCTGTGAGACATACAACTTTTCAACACCATTTAGTTTGCCAGATGGCGCTAGCGGTTATACGGTCAAACAAATAAATGTTCCAACAGCGGGGACGATTAGCGATGTTAATTTTACCATTAATGCGACGCACCCAAATCTTCAAAACTTGATTATGGCGGTGATTAGACCTGGCGGTAGTATTTCAACCTATTTTAGTCAACAGTGCACAGGCAGCGCTGATATGAATGTAACATTCGATTCTCAAGGAAGCGTGCTAACTTGCGCTAGTCCAACAACTGGTACCTATAAACCAGCACCATTAAATTTAGATTCTTTTAATGGTTTCAACCCACAAGGGAACTGGCAGTTTGGATTTAGAGACGCTGTTACCGGAAGCACAGGAACTATTAATTCGATTGCTTTAGAAGTTTGCTCTCAAACGTTAGTATTAGCGAATGATAGTTTTGAATTTGAAGATTTTGCTTTATATCCAAATCCAAATGACAGCAATTTTACCATTCAATTTAGTTCCAATTCAAGTGGCAAAATAGGAATCGTTGTCCATGATATTAGCGGAAGAGTGATATTAAATAAGTCTTATACTAATGCTGGACTTTTCAATGAGAAGATAAAACTAGAGAATGCTCAAGCTGGAATTTATCTTGTTACAATTACAGATGGCGATAAG
The DNA here is from genome assembly GCA_044349145.1 of Flavobacterium sp. Lineage (GTDB taxonomy): Bacteria > Bacteroidota > Bacteroidia > Flavobacteriales > Flavobacteriaceae > Flavobacterium. The sequence goes on along the minus strand of JBIKRP010000238.1, from coordinate 2,861 downwards.
AAAATGGTGAAACGGATCGTAGTTCAGTAACTACTTTATTGATATAACCGAAGAGCCGCTAGTTTTACTGGCGGCTCTTTTTATTTTAAAGCAATTGTAATTGCTTCTATTATCTGTGGAACTTTATTAGTTTTAAAGGCCAAATTAATTTGTGTCGTTTTCATTTCTTTATTTTTTGAAATGCGAAGTGAACCACTATCTATTTTATAGTACCCTGTCTGCCCTTTGCAGTAGCAGAATCTTCCGAAAAGAAGTTGTACATCTTGCAATGATTCGTCGACAAAGGCTGATTCTTCAACATCGGAGTTGATTTCGAAAACAATTTCTTCACGATAGGATGCATCTTGAATATCGCCTTTGACCTTTCTGTTGTAGGTGTATTTTACTACTTTTTTAGAAGTGCTTTCTTCTAATTCATAGTGCAAACTGCTTGTTTCTGTTGTTTTAACCACCATACTTTTCTTATCAAAAACCTCGATTTTGCAATCTCCATCTTTTGGACATGCCGAAGTGAGCGAGGCGCTCAAAGCCGTGGTGTTTTTCTTAGAGCTACAGGACGCCAAAATCAAAAGCATTATGAATACGCTTACTTTTTTACTCATGCGAGAATATTTATTGTGATCTTCGTTACCCGAGCCTGCAATGCGAACTGATGTAATAATCTTTAATTTCATATTATTTTCCGTTAAAATTAGACATGGTGTTTTCTATTCCTGCAGCACCAAATGACTTGATGATTTCTGCTGCGAGTTCTAATCGTTCAGGCAGCTTGGCTTTTTCATCATCGCCCCATTCTCCTAATACATAGTTCACTTGCTGGCCTTTTTTGAATTCGTCACTAATGCCAAATCGAAAACGCGTATAGTTTTGTGTATTTAATACAATGCTGATGTTTTTCAAACCGTTATGTCCGCCATCGCTTCCTTTCAATCGAATGCGAATCGTTCCAAAGGCTAAATTTAAGTCATCAGTAATTACTAAAATATTCTCGAGTGGAATTTTTTCTTTTTCCATCCAGTATTGAACCGCTTTTCCGCTGAGGTTCATGTACGTGTTGGGTTTTAGTAAGAGAAATGTTCTGCCTTTGAATTTATATTCTGCTAATGCACCCAACTTTACAGTTTCGAAAGAGACAGCTTCTTTTTGGGCTAAAAAATCAAGAATTTTGAATCCGATATTGTGGCGGGTGTTAACATATTCTGCGCCGATGTTGCCGAGGCCAACGATGAGAAACTTCTTCATAGGTTCTAAGTGGTCTGTTGTTTTTTGTGAGGTAAATAAATTGGTCAACCATTTCATGGGGTAAATGTAGGAAAATTTGTTGTCTGTTGTGAGTTGTAGGTTGTCGGTTTCGTACTTTGTAAGTCGGTGCCCTAGCCCTGATAGCAGTGGTTATCCTTTTGTGCTGTTGTTTACTTCGTCAGTTCGTCAAGGCTCGGGTGGCACAAAAGATAGGAACGGATAGCAGGTTCCCGGCTTCTGGAAAATAAGAAGCTGAAACGAGTTCAGCTTAAAAAAAAAGCACCAACCTTTCGATTGATGCTTTGGTATGAAACAAGCGTTTTCTTATTTCTTTTTTGTAGGTGCTTTTGCTGCTTTTGCTGCTTCTTGAGCGGCTTTCATTGCAGCACGTGAGATTCTCACTTGCGCTACCACAGTGTTTTCTGGGTGCAATAATTTGTAATTATCGGCAATCAATTTAGTAACATACAATTTGTTACCCATTTCCAATGCAGAAATATCTGCATCAATAAAGTCAGGTAGGTTTTTAGGCAAAGCTTTCACTTTCAATCTACGTTGGTTCAAACGTAAAACACCTCCAAGTAACACTCCTGGCGATACGCCTACCACTCTTACTGGAACTTCCATAGTGATTTCTTTATCGTCAAATAATTCGAAGAAGTCAATGTGCAAGATTCTGTCTGAAACAGGGTGCACTTGAATGTCTTGTAGAATTGCATTGTAAGTTTTGGCACCCAACTCGATCACAACAGTGTGCGCGTTTGGAGTGTAAACCAAGTTTTTGAATGCAATTTCTTCTGCTGAGAAATGTACTGCTTGCTTTCCTCCGTATAAAACGCAAGGAACCAATCCAGCATTACGTAAGGCTTTAGTCGCAACTTTGCCCACGCTTTCTCTTTCTGATCCTTTAATCGTAATCGATTTCATTGTAAAAATATATAGTTAATAAATAAAAATTCTTTTTTTTAGCTGTCAGCAATTAGCTTTTAGCTTTTTTGGGCGTTGCCTTCGGCCGGGCTTTTCGCTAAAGTCCTCACTGCGCTGCGGGCTACCGCTGCAATCCCTAACGCGGGATAACTGCTTCACTTCAAATTTATCTTTTAAGCGAAACTTTTTTTCAACCTTTCATCAAGCTGACAGCTGATTGCTAAAAGCTATTAGCTTTCCTACATCAAAAACTTCCCGCTGATCGAATTGTTGTGTTGCACCATGTTCATTACTTCTGCAAAAAGTGGAGCACAACTTACCACTCTAATTTTTTTTGATTCTTTCTTTAATGGGATTGAATCGGTAACAATTAACTCTAGTAATTTAGAATTTTCTATTTTTTCGTAGGCATCACCCGATAAAATGGCGTGCGTACAAATTGCTCTTACACTCAAGGCGCCTTTTTCGATCATCAAATCGGCAGCTTTTGCAAGTGTTCCGCCGGTATCAATCATGTCGTCAACTAGAACGACATTTCTTCCTTTAACTTCTCCGATGAGTTCCATCGTGTCAATGACGTTGGCGGCTCTTCTTTGTTTGTAACATATTACTACATCTGATTCTAAGTATTTAGAATAAGCGTAAGCTCTTTTAGAACCTCCCATGTCTGGGGACGCAATAGTTAGGTTTTC
>JBIKRP010000237.1:0-4266 GCA_044349145.1 Flavobacterium sp. | reverse complement strand
TTTTTCAACCGAGGTTCCATTTTTCACAAGAATGGTGAACAAGCTGCCTTTTATGGATACAGATGTTCCATCGAATATTTCGTTTAGAGGAGAAATTGCTTTCTTAAAGCCTGATACGCCGAAAGCTGATCAATTTGATGGAGAAGCAACTATTTACGTCGATGATTTCGAAGGCTCACAAACAAACGTTGATTTAAGATCTCCTTTGTCATGGGCATTGTCTTCAACGCCTTTAGTTGATAATGACATTACAAAAAATGAAACCCCAAGTCCATATAATTTTAGAGGAGACTTAACCACGTTAGAGTACGGTTCCAAAAGAGCTAAAATGAGCTGGTACACCATCGATCCGATTATTTATACACGTCCAGGCGGTATTTCGACCGACGATATTTCTTTAAATAAAACAAGAAGGGTTTTTATTAATGAACTATTCCCAAGTACCGATATTGCGCCAGGACAGATTCAGATTATTAATACTTTAGACCTTACTTATTATCCAAACGAAAGAGGTCCGTATAATAACAGTTTAGATTTTGCAGCGTTCCCAAGAGACAATTTTGGAGGGATTACGAGATCTCTAAATTCTACAAATTTTGAACAAGCCAATGTTGAATTTGTGCAATTTTGGGTGATGGATCCTTATGTTGGTCATGGCTCTTTACCTTCAAATAGTTCAAACACAGGTAAAGTATATTTCAATCTAGGTTCTATTTCAGAAGACATACTTAAAGATGGAAGAAAGCAGTATGAAAATGGTCTGCCTGAAGCAGGTTCAAATACACTTACCATCAGTACAGTTTGGGGTAAGGTTCCGTCTGCACAATCCCTAATTTACGCTTTTGATACCGATTCAGGAAATAGGAGTGCTCAAGATATCGGATTCGACGGACTAACCGATGCTGGTGAAAGTACTATTTATACTAATTATGCGGGAGAAGCTGATCCAGCTGCGGATAATTACGTTTATTTTTTGCAAGCAGGCGGAGGTGTAATTGAAAGATATAAGAATTTTAACGGAACTCAAGGGAATTCACCTGTGGATGTTACCGATACTAATAGAGGTAATTCGACAATTCCAGATGTCGAGGATATCAACCGAGATAATACTATGGATACCGTTGAAGCCTATTACGAGTACAGCGTCGACATTAAACCAGGTTTAGTAGTTGGTGATCCATTCGTTACGGATGTGAAGGAGACTATTGCATCAACACCCGGATCATCTTTTGGAGAAGAAACAGCGGTTCGTTGGATTCAATATAAAATTCCAGTGACAGAATTTGAAAGAAAAATAGGTGGGATTTCAGATTTTACTTCAGTGCGTTTTATCAGAATGTTCGTGACAGGTTTTGAAAGTGAAGTGACCCTTCGTTTTGGGGCCTTGGATTTGGTGCGAGGAGATTGGAGAAGATATACCAATACATTGGATTCAGTTTTGCCGCCAAATACCGACACCAATGTTGCCGATGATCCAACTGTATTTGAAGTTCAGTCGCTAAATATTTTAGAGAACGCCTCAAGAACGCCGATTCGCTATCTTTCTCCTCCTGGAGTTGTGAGAGAACAGCTCTTTAATAACAACACCATTATCAATCAAAATGAGCAATCACTTTCTTTGAGAGTTTCTGGTGAACAAGGTCTTGAAGTTACTGATGCGCGTGGAGTTTTTAAAAATGTAAGTGTCGATATGCGTCAGTTCAAAAAGCTAAAGATGTTCTTGCATGCCGAAGCATTACCAAGCGATCCAACACTTGGCTTACAGGATAATGAAATGATTGGTTTTATTAGATTTGGGAATGACTTCACGGAGAATTTTTATGAAGTTGAAATACCTTTGAAGGTTACTGCACCCGGTGCTGCAACTGCGGAACTAATTTGGCCAGAGGAAAATGAAATTGATTTGCCTTTGGAGTTGTTAACGCAATTGAAGATCTTATCAAGGTCGGTGCAGTTAGGTCCTAATGAAATTTTTTATAAAAATGAAAATGAGCTTAATCCTAATAGGCCTAACAAGCTAAAATTAGGAGTTCGTGGAAATCCTAACTTTGGATTGGTGCGAAATCTAATGGTCGGTATAAAAAATAACACTTCAACTGGACTAAGTCCAACTGGAGCTGACTTAATTGACAGACCAATTCGAGGAGAAGTTTGGTTTAATGAACTTCGTTTGGCACAAATGGAAAATAGCGGCGGTATGGCGGCACTCGTAAATATCGATACCAATTTAGCAGATTTTGCAACGATTTCTGCTGTAGGTAAAAAGAGTACCATCGGTTTTGGTTCCTTAGAACAAGGTCCAAACGAAAGAAGTCGAGAAGATATGCAACAATATAATATCGTAACAAATTTAAGTTTAGGTAAGTTAATGCCTAAAAACTGGAGAATAAACTTACCATTTAATTATTCAATTGGCGAAGAAACAATTACGCCAGAATACGATCCTTTTAATCAAGATATCAAGCTTGATCAAATTTTGGAAGTGACTGCCGACGGTGCAGAGCGAGCGAATATTGAGGATCGCGCTATTGACTACACGAAGCGTAAGAGCATCAATTTTATTGGGGTTAAGAAAGAAAGAGCGCCAGAACAGAAACAGCGAATTTATGATCCTGAAAATCTAACGTTGTCCTATTCATTCAACCAAGTGGAACGACATAATTTTGAAATTGAAAATTTTATTGACCAACAGGTAAACACAACTGCAGACTATACTTATGCATTTCAGCCAAAGGCAGTCGAGCCATTGAAAAACAACAAATTCCTGAAGAAAAGTTCCTATTGGAAAATGCTAAGTGACTTTAATTTTAATTATTTACCAAGTAATATTTCTTTTAGTAGCAGTATTATTCGTCAATTTAACAAGCAGCAGTTTAGACAAATTGATGTTGAAGGAATTCCGTTGGATCCTTTGTTTAGAAGAAATTATCAATTCAATTACCAATACGGATTTAATTACAATTTGACAAAAGCGTTAAAAATCAATTACACCGCTTCATCAAACAATATCGTTAGAAATTATATAGATGAAAATAACGAACCTATCAATAGCGTTACCTTGTATACAGATTATTGGAATCCAGGAGAAGCGTTTACACGAACACAGCAATTTGTAGTGAATTATGATTTGCCAATCAATAAATTGCCTTTCTTAAGTTTTGTCAAATCAACCTATTCTTACACGGGCGATTATAATTGGCAAAGAGCTTCACTTCTGTTGTCTGACGTAGAAATTGACGGTGTCAACTACAATCTTGGAAATACAGTTCAAAATGCCAGTTCCCACAAATTGAACACCGCATTCAATATGGACTCATTTTACAAGTATATTGGCTTGACAAAAAAAGCGGCAAAACCTGCAAATAAGGCGGTTGCGCCACCGAAACCTGGCCAAAAAGTGGTTAATACGTCAGCAGGCCCGGCACCAACTAACAATAACCTATTTGTCAATGGATTGCTTGGTGTACTAACTAGTATAAAAACAATCAATGTCAATTATATCGAGAATAGAGGTACGGTACTTCCTGGATTTTTGCCTGGACAAGGATTCTTCGGTTCATCAAAACCAACACTTGGATTTATTTTCGGGTCGCAGACTGATATTAGACAAGAATCTGCAAGCAACGGTTGGTTGACAAATTATCAAGATTTCAACCAGAATTTTACCCAAGTTACAAATCGAACACTTAATATTACTTCCAATATCGATTTGTTTCCAGATTTCAAAATTGATTTAAATGCAGATCGAACGTATGTCAATAATTATTCGGAGCAGTATGATGTCGATCCAACAACATTGACTTATAATTCAAGATCGCCTTACACTTTTGGTAATTATTCTATTTCTACCATATTAATAAATACCGCGTTTAGTCAAAGTGACGAAAATTTTTCCGCCGCTTTTGAAGACTTCCGCAACAATCGATTACTTGTTGCCAATAGGTTAGCAGAGAATTTTTACGCTGGACAGTCTATTCCTAGATACGGCGAGGGCGCATATACAATTCCTACGGATCCAAATGATGTTAGGTATCCTCAAAGAGAACTGTATACTGCGAATTTAGGTTTCCCTGTCGGATTTGGTAAAAATAACCAAGCAGTTCTAATTCCATCCTTCTTGGCGGCGTATACCGGAAAAGGCGCTTCTAGTTCTTCGTTGAGAACGTTTAGAGATATCCCACTTCCTAACTGGAACGTCAAGTATACTGGTTTGATGCGATACAAATTCTTTAAAGATAACTTCAAGAGAATGTCGATTCAGCATGG
>JBIKRP010000236.1:0-4268 GCA_044349145.1 Flavobacterium sp. | reverse complement strand
ACAGACAAAGAGTACAGCGATGCTGGAGCGGAAATTACAAATGATACTGCCAAAGTACTCAGTTGTCCCATGCTCTTAAAGGTAGAGCCTCTGACTATGCCAGAAGTAAAATTAGTAAATCCCCAAACGATTGTAATTTCCGCCATCCAATTAAAAACAAGAAAAAAGGAATATTTTGAAGCATTAGCGAAAAAGAAAATCACCGCTTTGGCTTTCGAATATATCAAAGATGAAGATGGCTCCTATCCTGCAGTAAAATCACTAAGTGAAATTGCAGGAACTGCCTCAATTTTGGTCGCTGCAGAATTAATGATTAATAATCAATTCGGAAAAGGACTTTTATTTGGAAATATTACTGGTGTTCCTCCGACGGATGTTGTTATATTAGGAGCTGGAACCGTTGGTGAATTTGCCGCAAAAACGGCACTGGGACTCGGTGCCAACGTGAAGGTATTCGATAACTCGATTACCAAACTGCGACGATTACAAAATAATTTAAGTCAACGTATTTTCACTTCAACAATTCAACCCAAAGCACTTCTAAAAGCGCTGCGTCGCTGTGATGTTGCGATTGGCGCCATGCGCGGCAAAGATCGATGCCCAGTCGTTGTAACAGAAACTATGGTTGAGCATATGAAGAAAGGAGCTGTTGTCGTTGATGTCAGTATCGATACTGGTGGTTGTTTTGAAACTTCTGAAATTACAACACACGAAAAACCAACTTTTATCAAGCACAACGTAGTGCATTATTGCGTGCCAAATATTCCATCTCGCTATTCCAAAACAGCCTCTTTATCCATCAGTAACATCATAACACCCTATTTGTTACAAATTGCTGAAGATGGCGGAATTGAAAGCGCCATAAGATGTAATAAAGGCTTAAAAAATGGGGTGTACTTATATCATGGAATATTAACAAATAAAGCCATTGGTGACTGGTTTGACTTGCCAGATAGCGACATCAATTTAATTGTGTTTTAAAGCATCTTTACTTTACATTTGCAAAAAAAATAAAACATGAGATTACGCTATCGTTTTGCCTACTACTTAATCGGATTCACATTTGGATTATTCTTCGTCACAGCCATGTTTATGGGAAAAGATACACGTTGCAACTACTTTCCCAATGCTCGTGTTTTGAACGACTTGAGAAACAAACCATTTGCTTATTCTGATGAAGCTTCAGCAATTCTTGCTCAAGGTTGGATTGACTCAACAGACATCAAGAATTCACTTACTTATGGCGATGTCGATTTTGATCAAAGTAATGTGCAAGTTGGAAGTGGAAAACGCTATATCATTGAGGGAAAAACGGTTAAAAATCAATTTGTTTTGCTGGAAGTGATTAATTATAGTGATAAAGCGGTCTTAAAAGATATTATTAAAGTGAATAAGTAAATTGAACTTCATCTCTTTTTTATAAATTGTCTAACCGCAATTTGGTTCATTTTCCTTCTTATTTGATCTTTTTTTTGATTTTCACCATGTCCTTTATTGTGGGTGCAAACCATACTTCTGGATGTGAAAATATAATGGTCATTGATCCCACATCAACTGGCAACTCACATTAATTTTCAGCGCTGGTAATAGCGCATGAGGAATTATTTATTTTTTAATAGAATACTATTTATTTATACAAAACGAGAAATAATATCATCTAACTACTTTGATTTATAGATAATTAATCTAAATTTACTTCCAATAAATTCAACTGACATCATGAGAAATTTATTACTACTATTTTCCGTTTTATTTTTTTTTAACAGTTTTGGACAAAATGCTTTGTGGAATAAGGTTTCTCAAGAAGCAACAGAGTCATTAACTAAAATGGATCGTGCTTCGATGCCATCTAAGTTTGAATTGTATTCTTTAAATTTAGATGTACTTAAATCGCGTTTATCACAAGCACCTTTAGATTCTAGTGCATCTTCTTCTAATGTTATCATTCCTTTTCCAAATCCCAAAGGAGAATTGGAAGACTATAGAATTTACGAAGCTCCTATTATGGAGAAAGGATTAGTAGACAAATTTCCAAACTTAAAAACTTACACAGGAAAAAGTATTAAAAATCCTGCAGAAACTATACGATTTAGTATTACTGTTTTTGGTTTACATGTGATGTCATTATCGGGTGAAAACGGAACTTTTTATATTGATACATACACCAAAGATTTAAGTAACTATATTGTTTATAGAAGACAAGATATAACTGCAAGTAGATCATTTCATTGTGATGTTATCGACTCGTCTTCAGAAGAGATTAGATCGATTGAAGGTGCTATCCAAAACAGAGCAAGTGATGGTTTTTTTAGAACCTATCGTTTAGCAATGGCTTGTACTATTGAGTATGCAGCTTTTCATATCACTGCGGCTGGATTAGGCGGTGGAACTTTGGCTCAAAAGAAAGCAGCGGTTTTATCGGCTATGGTTATCACAATGGCGCGTGTTAATGGTGTTTTTGAAAATGACATGTCATTTAGAATGAACTTAGTCGCAAATAACGACTTGATTATTTTTGTTGATTCGGATAGTTTTGATAATTCAAATACCGCAAATGCTTTATTAAATCAGAGTCAAACTGTTATTGATGCCACCATAGGATCAGCAAATTACGATATTGGACATACCGTAAGTACTGGCGGCGGCGGCGTAGCACAGTTGAACTCGCCTTGCGGAAGTGGTAAAGCAAGAGGAATTACAGGTCAAGGCTCACCTGTTGGCGACCCTTTTGATATTGATTATGTTGCACATGAAATGGGTCACCAGTGGGGAGGAAATCATACACAAAATAATGCGTGTAACCGAAATGCGACTACTGCAGTAGAACCAGGAAGTGCTTCAACAATAATGGGTTATGCAGGAATTTGCGCGCCAAATGTTCAAAGTAATTCGGATGCCTATTTTCATACTGTAAGTATTAATGAGATGATTGCATTTATTGCAGGAACGGGAGGAACGTGTGCTATTGCAACTGCTAATGGGAATACTGCTCCAGTTGCAAATGCTGGTATTGATTATACGATACCTAAAGGAACGGCTTTTATTTTAAAGGGAACTGGTTCTGATGCCAATGGTGATGCTTTAACTTATTGTTGGGAGCAAACTAACAATCAAACGAGTACCCAACCACCAACGCAAACAGCTACAACTGGTCCGAATTTTAGATCTATTGCACCAACAAGCTCACCAAACAGATTCATGCCACCTTTGGCAAGTGTTGTTGCAAATGTTTTGAATCCAACATGGGAAGTAGTACCAACTGTTGCTCGAACTATGAATTTTGCTTTAACAATACGAGACAATAGAACTCCAAATGGTGGACAAACCAAAAGAGACGATATGGTGCTAACTGTTGCTAATGTGGGCCCTTTTTTAGTGACTAGTCCAAATACTGCTGTTTCAATTATGGGAAATGTAAATCAAACTATAACTTGGGATGTTGCAGGTACAACAGCAAATGGAATTAATTGTGCTAATGTAGATATTCTTTTATCGACAAATGGTGGCCTAACTTTCACTGCCACTTTATTGGCAGAAACACCAAATGATGGATCACAAGTAGTTACAATTCCGAATACGCCCGGCTCAACAAATCGTATTATGATTGCTGGATCAAATCATTTATTTTATGATGTTTCCAATACCAATTTTACGATTACACCTTTTGTCGCCGATGCAATACCACCTTCACCGCCAATATTAACAGCTTCTGGCACTACTTCATTTTCAACCAATCTTTCTTGGACTGGAGCAACCGATAATATTGGAGTTACAGAATATGATGTGTATCGTGGCGCTATTTTAATTGGTACAACATCTTCAACTAATTTTACAGCTACAGGATTGTCGTCTTCGACAGTGCATTCATTCACTATAAGAGCTAAAGATGCCAATGGTAATGTATCAGTACCAAGTAATATAGTAACTATAACTACGCTACCTCCCGATTTAATTGCACCAACACCACCAACTTTATCAGCATCATTAACCACAACTACAACCACGTCACTTACTTGGTCAGGAGCAACTGATAATGTTGGAGTTACTAGTTATGACGTATACAGAGGAGCGACTTTTGTAATAAATACATCTGCAACTACTTATTTGGTAACAGGTTTATCAGCTTTAACATCATTTACATTTACTGTAATAGCCAAAGATGCGTCTGGTAACTCGTCTATTCCTAGTAATCCAGTTACAATTACAACTTTACCTGCCTACTGTGCATCTCAGGGTAACAGTGTAGCCGATGAATTAATAGGAAACGT
>JBIKRP010000235.1:0-4280 GCA_044349145.1 Flavobacterium sp. | reverse complement strand
CAAGTAAGGCCGAAAAAACCGCTGGAATCCCGAAACGAAGTACGATGCTTTTGTCTGCATTTCGTCCGACCAATATTAACTTAAATAAGTTATTCAGAAAATGAACAATAGCTGTTAAGGCAATCGCGATTTCGATTGGGAAGAATAAAGCAAAAACAGGAACCAAAATTGTTCCGAGTCCAAAACCAGAAAAGAGGGTAAGTCCCGAACCTACTAAAGCTGCGAAACAAATAATGAAATAATCCATCCTCTTTTTTTTTTAGAATTTATACTTCGCTCCTAAATAAATATTTCTTCCTGCAGCATTAATTCCAGAGGCAAAAGTGCGGTATTGTATGTCAAAAATATTCTCGACTCCAGAAAAAATAGTTGCATTCTTGAATATTGAAAAAGCGCCTTTTAGATTGTAGGTCTGCCATGACGGAGTTCCGCCTGGTGGCGCATATTGCAAATTATCTTCACCACTTGGAGAATAATCATCTAAATCTTTTTTGCCGTTATACAACATATAACATTCTAAATTTATTCTTTTTGATTCATAGTTGATACCTACTTTCCCGTTCATTGGCGCGATGTGATCTAATGGAAAAGTGCCGTCACTACTATGAATAGTTCCTCGTGTAAAATTGAATGTCCCTTCAAAAAAAAGCGATTTTATAATTGTAGCTTTCAAAACGGAAGAGAATCCTGCTAAATGAGCGATTCCTTGATTTTGATTGGCGTAAATCACACTGCTTTCTCCTTCAAAATCGATGGTAGTTTGACCGTTGAAAGTATACGTGCTGGTTTGAATCGGATCGAACAACTTAGTGATGAAAAATACATTTTCAAATTGAAAACGATTGCCTTCCCAAAATGTAATACTCAAATCTGCAGTAACTGATTTTTCAGGTTTAAGGTTTTCGTTTGGAACAATTAAAATTCCTGGCGTCGATTCGAAAATTTTAGATAAATCATCAATATTCGGAACTCTAAACGCAGAGGCTAAATTGAAGGCAATCTTCAGACTCTTGAATGGATTGTTTACTAAACCAATGGCACCGCTATAAGTAAAGTTGTTTTGCTCGACAGAGGTAAATGGTAAATTTAATGTGTTTGTTTCGATTTTACTTTTTAAAGAAGTATAGCCAGCTCTAGCACTGATGCTATAGGATAACTCGCTATTAAAATCATTACTGTAGGAAAGAAATCCTTCTGATCTCATTGTTGCATTATTGCCATCTGGATAGCGTGTATCAAGAGCAGATTCGGCACCTGTTAATATATTTTTCTGAAAAGCTGATGAATTCAATTGGTCATGATAGAAATCAATCCCATACACTAAATTTCCCTTTCCAATTTTGGTATTAAAATCTGAAGTGAAGGCAAAAACATTGACTTTTTCAATTCTTGAATTTTGCTTTGGATTTCCGAAGTTTCTGTTGATTCTGCTTTCTTCCACATTCTGATAACTCAAGTTGATATTCATCAATGTGTTGCTAAATATATTCTTCTTAGCAAATTTATAAATCGAAAGAAATCGCTTTTGCGGTCCGTATTTCCATTCGGCAGATCTTAGCGACCCATTAGAAGAAATATCGGTCAAACGATCGTATCTTGGAATATCCGAAGTTGTTGAGTATTGTAGATTTAAACTGTGCTTTGCATTAGTATTTTGTTGAAAAACCACTTTTTGCATCACGTCATATTGTTTGTATCCTGAAAACTTTTGAATGTACTTATTGTCGTTGGAAACAATTTGATCAACGCCATTGATGGTTTCTACATAAAAAGGTCTTTCTCCAAAAAAGGCATTAGAACCATTGCGTTTTCGACCCATTTTCAAATCTCCAAATTCGTTGTATGACGCTGAAGTAAGCGACGCCCATCTTTCGCTGCCGTAGTTCAAATCAAAATGGAACGACTTTCCTTTATTCACTGAGCTGTAATTTGACAAAACATTACCAGAAATTTTCTTTTCATTATTTTCTGAAAAAAGTTTGGCCTCTTTAGTTTGAAGATAAATAGCACCTCCAAGTGCATCGCTGCCGTAAATCGTAGAAGATGGACCAAATAGTACATCCACTTTTTCTAGCATATACTTGTCCACCGTGATGATATTTTGCAAATGACCCGCACGATAAATCAGGTTGTTCATCCGAATTCCATCAACGAGAAGTAGAATTCTACTGGCTTCAAAACCTCTAATCACTGGACTTCCGCCTCCTTGCTGTGATTTTTGAATGGTTAGTTTACCAGTATTCGCTAGTAAGTCGGCAGTATTTGGGTTGTTTAGGAATTCTATTTCCTTTTTTGAAATACTTTCTACTTGCTGTGCGATTTTCCTTTTTGATTGGACATGCCTTAGTGGACTGATTAAAATCTCATCGAGTTTGATGGGATTGATAGAATCGACTTCCGTTTGAGCATAACATGAAAAGGAAAAGATAACTAGGAAACTCAGGATTGCTTTTTTCACACTTTGCTTATTTATTCTAGCATTACATTCCAAGAATCTTCTTGGATAATAGATTTTCAAAAATAGCATAATAATTCAGATGTGCTAAAAATAAAACCACTTGTAATAACAAAAGGTGAAACCAAATCGATTTCACCTTTTTTTTTATTCTCGCTTACATAAAAAACACATGTAAGATAATGCTACTTTTTATGCATCAATATTCGCATACACCGCATTCTTCTCAATAAATTCTCTACGAGGCGGCACCTCATCACCCATCAACATCGAGAACACTTGATCGGCTTCTGCCAAACTATCGATATTGACTTGACGTAAAGTTCTAAAGTTCGGGTCCATCGTCGTTTCCCACAATTGTTCCGCATTCATTTCTCCCAAACCTTTATAACGTTGAATCGCTGCGCTTCCGCCCATTCTCTCGTTGGCAATATCCCGTTGATTATCATTCCATGCGTATTCTTTCTTGTTACCTTTCTTTACCAAATATAATGGTGGTGCGGCAATATAAACATGTCCTTGTTCAATCAGCTCTTTCATGAATCTAAAGAAGAACGTTAATATTAAGGTAGAAATGTGACTTCCATCGACATCCGCATCACACATAATAATTACTTTATGATAACGCAACTTTTCAAGATTCAATGCTTTACTATCTTCCTCGGTTCCTATCGTTACACCCAATGCCGTAAAAATATTTCGAATTTCTTCGTTTTCGAATACTTTATGGTGCATGGCTTTCTCCACATTTAAGATTTTTCCACGCAAAGGTAAAATCGCTTGAAAATTTCGGTCACGACCTTGCTTTGCTGTTCCACCAGCCGAATCTCCCTCGACCAAATATACTTCACATTTTGCTGGATCTTGTTCTGAACAATCTGATAATTTTCCTGGCAATCCACCACCACCTAAAACGGTTTTACGTTGCACCATTTCACGAGCTTTCTTCGCTGCGTGACGGGCTTGCGCTGCCAAGATTACTTTCTGCACGATGATACGAGCGTCATTTGGATTTTCTTCCAAATAATTCTCGATCATTTCACTCACCGCTTGACTCACTGGCGACACCACTTCTCTATTTCCTAATTTGGTTTTCGTTTGACCTTCAAATTGAGGTTCAGCCACTTTCACCGAAATAATGGCAGTCAATCCTTCACGGAAGTCATCTCCCGCAATTTCGAATTTCAATTTATCTAACATTCCAGAAGCATCCGCGTATTTCTTCAACGAACGTGTCAATCCTGTTCTGAAACCTTGCAAGTGCGTTCCTCCTTCGTGCGTATTAATATTGTTTACGTAAGAGAAAATATTTTCAGTATAACTGGTATTATAAATCAACGCCACCTCAACTGGAATTTCTCCTTTTTCATTATCCATAGAGATAACGTGAGAAATAATTGGCTCGCGATTCCCGTCTAAATAACGGATGTATTCTTTCAATCCTTCATCAGAATGAAACACTTCTTGAATAAAATTCCCGTCTTTGTCTTTTTCTCTTTTATCCGTAAAAGTGATGGTAATTCCTTTATTTAAAAACGACAACTCACGCATACGCGCAGACAATGTCTCATAGGTAAATTCCGTGGTTTGCGTGAAGATTTGCTCGTCAGGATAAAACGTTTGCATCGTTCCGCGTTTGGTTGTTTCACCAATTTGCTTTACCGGATACAAAGCTTTACCTCTTTCGTACTCTTGCTCGTAAATTTTACCGTCTCTGAATACAGTAGAACGCATGTGTTTCGACAAAGCATTTACCACAGAAACTCCAACTCCGTGAAGACCTCCAGAAACTTTATAAGAGTCTTTATCGAATTTTCCTCCCGCA
>JBIKRP010000234.1:0-4348 GCA_044349145.1 Flavobacterium sp. | reverse complement strand
GGATTTAACAAAAATCATCAGTAAGTATAAAGAAAATGGTTATCGAGATGCTAGAGTAGTTTCTGACACCGTTGCCTTTGATAAGAACAAGAAAGACTTGTCAATAAAAATAAACATTGAAGAAGGGCGTAAGTACTATTTTGGAAATATTAAGTTCTTAGGTAATACGATTTATCCAGATAACGGATTACGCAACATACTTGGGATAAAAAAAGGAGATGTCTATAATGGTGTTTTGCTGGAAAAAAGAATTGCTGATAAATCAAAACCGGATGGAGAAGATATTACAAATTTGTATCAAAATAACGGTTATTTGTTTTCCAATATTAATGCGGTAGAAGTAAAGACCAGCAATGACACCATCGATTTTGAAATTCGTATTGTGGAAGGTCCACTTGCCTATTTTAATAATATTACGGTTATAGGTAACGACAAGACAAATGATAAAGTAATTTATCGAGAATTGCGAACTAAACCGGGTCAAAAATACAGTAAGGAAGAATTAGTTCGTACCATTAGAGAAATTGGTCAACTGGGTTATTTTGATCCAGAAGCCATCGAACCAATTTTTAAGAATGTTGATGCTGGGGCCGGTACTGTTGACATTGAATACAAACTTGTCGAAAAAGGATCAAGTCAGATTGAACTGCAAGGCGGTTATGGTGGCGGTGGCTTTATTGGTACTTTAGGGCTTTCCTTTAATAACTTTTCAGCAAGAAATATATTCAAAAAAGATGCTTACAGACCATTGCCAATGGGCGACGGACAGAAAGTTGCGCTACGATTCCAAGCCAGTTCATTTTTTCAAACGTATAGCCTTTCGTTTACGGAGCCGTGGTTTGGAGGAAAAAAACCAATCCAATTTAGTAGCTCACTGGCATACAGTAAACAGTTTGCAAATACGGGTATTGGTGTAGATAAAAATAGAAATTTTAATATTATTTCAGCCAATGTTGGCTTAGCGCGAAGACTTAACTTTCCAGACGACTTTTTTGTTTTATCACAGTCTCTTAGTTTTCAATTTTATGACTTAAACAATTATAATATTGGCTTATTTACATTTGGTGACGGAACTTCTAGAAACCTTGCTTACACAATTGGACTAAGCAGAAATAATAAAGGAATAAACCCGATTTTCCCAATGTATGGCTCTGAATTCAGTATCTCAGGGAAGTTTACCATTCCGTATTCATTATTTGATAATGTGGATTACGCTAATTTAGGAAATCTCGAAGAATATAAAAGACAGAACGAAGGCACAACGCAAATACCAAATGCGAATGGACAAGGATTCATTAACCCAGGAGATTACATTGATGCCAATGGGAACAAAGTAGAAACATTTCAAGAAGCCGCTGCAGACGTTAGCAAAGTAGATCAAAAAAGATTTAACTGGCTGGAGTACTACAAAATTAAGTTCAAAGCAGATTGGTTTACAAAAATTTATGGTAAATTGGTTCTAAGAACTTTAAGCGAATTTGGATATCTTGGCGCCTATAACAATGACCGTGGAATTGTTCCATTTGAACGTTTCTTTGTGGGAGGAGATGGACTTGCAAATTTTGCACAAGACGGAAGAGAAATTGTACAGTTACGTGGTTATCCCAATAACTCTTTGTCTTCGAATAATGGAGGTCCGATTTACAACAAGTTTTCTTTAGAAATGAGGTTCCCGGTTACTTTAAAAGCTGCAGCTTCCATTTATATATTGGGATTTGTTGAAGGAGGAAATGCGTATGAGACATTTAGTACTTACAACCCATTTCAACTTAAGCGATCTGCCGGTGCTGGACTGCGGATTTTTATGCCTGCCTTTGGTTTGCTTGGAATAGATTTTGGCTACGGATTTGATCCTTTAACAGGACAAACAAAAGCAAATGGATTGGAAACGCACTTTATTATTGGTCAGCAATTTTAAAATTAACTATATTTGGCATGGAATTTTCTAACGAAATTTAAAAAGTATGAAAAAACATATTGTATTACTGTTGCTTTTGATACCTGCTTTTACATTAGTTCATGGGCAATCTAGAGGAGTTAAGATAGGCTACATCGATATGGAATACATACTTCAAAATGTACCAGATTATAACGAGGCAAAAAATCAACTAGAGCAAAAAGCTCAAAAGTGGAAGCAAGAAATTGAAGCTAAGAAAAATGAAATTTCTAGATTAAAAGATCTTTTGGCCACAGAAAGAGTGCTCTTGACCAAGGAGCTATTAGAGGAGCGTGAAGAAGAAATTGTATTTCAAGAAAAAGAACTATTAGATTACCAAGAGAAGAGATTTGGACCAAAAGGCGATTTAACAATACAAAAAGCTGTTTTAGCACAACCGGTTCAAGACCAAGTTTTTAATGCCGCTCAAGACATCGCAGAAGCAAAAAAATATGATTTTATATTGAATAAGACATCGGACCTTACAATTCTATTTGCAGCAAAAAGATATGATATTAGTGATCAAGTAATAAGAGTGATTACGAGAACAAATAAGAGAAATCAACTTACAAAAAAGCAATTAAAAGAAGAAGAAGCCAAAGAAGCCAAAGAAGATATGGTCGATGAAAGCCCAGCTTTAGCCGAAAGAAATAAGAAGCTTGATGAAAGAAAAGCAGCGAGAGAAAAATTGATTGCTGATAGAAAGGCACTAGCTGAAGAGAAAAAACTTGCATTGGAAGAAAAGAAAAAACAAGCAAAAGCTGAGAAGGAAGCTATAAAAAATGGTACACCATTGCCTTTAAAGAATGATGTGAAGACAGGAAAATCGCAAGACTCTACCTCTATAAAAGTCGAAAAAAACATAAAAACAGTTGCGCCTAAAAAGGAAATCGATAGTTCACTTGTTTTAAAGAAGCAAAAAGCGGCAGAAGAAAGAGCTAAAGTCTTAGCAGATCGTAAGAAAGCAATTGAGGATAAAAAGAAACTACTTCAAGAGACTAAGGATGCCAAAAGAAGTGCCGGAGTAAATACTAAGAAAGATTCGATTTCAAACAAAAATGAGACGAAAATACCTGTAGAAAAATTACCGAAGAAAAGTGCTGATACAACTGCGGTAAGCAAAAAACTAAAGACAGCCGAAGAACGAGCTAAAATAATTGAGGATCGTAAAAAAGCCATTGAGGATAAAAAGAAAAAAGCACTTGAAGAACGTGAAGCTGCAAAAAAAGAGAAAGAAGGAAAATAATTTGTATAAATAGTTTAAGAACAGTTAATTAATAGTAAAAATGAAGAAAGAATTTAAAATCTTAGTAGTAGCAGCGTTTCTTTTCGTTGCTAGCAATCAAAAAATACATGCGCAAGCAAAGTTAGCACATGTTGACGTTAGTGAATTAATGGCAAAAATGCCAGCTATGCTTGACGCTCAAAAACAATTAGAAAAATTAAGTGGCACTTATGACGGTGAATATAAAACCATGGTTGATGAGTATCAAAATAAATTAAAGAAATACGAGCAAGAAGCAACTACGGTAACCGATGCAGTAAATGAAACTAGATCAAAGGAGGTTCAAGACATGCAAAAAAGAATTGTTGATTACAGAGATAATGCTCAAAAAGAATTACAACAAAAAGAAGCTGATATTGTAAAACCAATCATGGAAAAGGTAAAAGCCTCTATTCAAAAAGTTGGAAAAGCAAAAGGCTATCAATACGTTTTGAACTCAGAAGGTCTTCTTTTGACGGATGGACCAAATATAACGGCTGATGTAAAGAAAGATTTAGGATTCTAATCCTATTAATTTCATCATTTGAACTACTCAATTCGAACTTAGGATTGAGTAGTTTTTTTTTACCTTTGTTTTATGATGAACAATAATCCCATAGGCCTTTTTGATTCTGGTGTTGGCGGTGTATCGATTTGGTCAGCGATTCATAATCTAATGCCAAATGAAGACACCATCTATCTTGCAGACAGTAAAAATGCCCCTTATGGCGTAAAGTCGAAAGAAGAAATTCTAGCACTTTGCATTAAGAACACCGAATTTCTTCTGTCAAAAAAAGCGAAAATAATTGTAGTAGCGTGTAATACAGCTACAACCAATGCTATTAAGGAGCTCCGGTCACGATATCAAATCCCATTTATCGGGATTGAGCCTGCTATTAAGCCTGCCGCCATTCATTCTAACACACAAATTATCGGAATTTTAGCCACGAAAGGAACATTAAGCAGCGAGCTGTTTAATAAGTCGCTTGAAATGTATCAGGACACAAAAATTATTGAACAGGTTGGGTACGGCTTAGTTGAACTCATTGAAAATGGCGAACTAGAATCTGCTAAAATGACAGAACTCCTTCATTCTTACGTAGATCCAATGGTAGAGCAGAACATAGATTTCTTGGTTCTTGGTTGCA
>JBIKRP010000233.1:0-4375 GCA_044349145.1 Flavobacterium sp. | reverse complement strand
GCGTTTGTATTGACAGAGGCTCCAAATAAAATTTTCCCAGCACCAAAATTTTTAATTGCCATATCACCATCTAAAGCATCCAAAAAGAAACGGGATGTTATGCATGCTCCTATTTGGGCATATTCTGTTGTTCTTCCTAAGGAAAGATAGGATAACTGGGAATTATTACCACTTAATATTTGTAGTCCTATTTCATTATTTGGCGCAACGATATCTAATTTTTTAGTTGGATTTATCGTTCCTATTCCAACATTTCCGTTAGTTATACTCATTGCTCTTAAAGAACCAAATTTGTTTGCAACTCCAGTTCCATTAGTAAAGAAATCCATTCTTCCTGTGAAGCTGCCATTATCTGCACTTTGAATATAAGTTGGTCTCCATTCGTTAGGAAGTTCTTTATCACTAATCATAGAAAAACGACTTGTACCAAAAGCACCACGTGAACTAAGTTTTAATTCGGTTGTTCCTACACTATTTATTTCAAGTGTTGAAGATGGATTTGCTATACCAATACCAACATTTCCAGTTGTGCTTTTAATTCGCATTCTCTCAATGTTATCAGTAGCAAAAGTAACATCATTATTATCTTTCGTTCCTATAAAATTTTCTGTAGGTCCAATAGTCGAAGTTCCATAAGTTACAGGATTTGCAGGTTGTGAAATTCCGGTATTGCCAATCAAACTCCAATTTGGAGCGCCACTTATTGGTATCCATCGCGCACCATTCCAATAATAAAACCCTACAAGCACATTATTTGGCACTATTCCAGCCGCAACAGTATTATAAATTAGTGTGGAGGTTGCCAAAGCGCCACCAGCCGGATTAACAACCGTTACAACATCTAAAGCATCGGTCAATTGTACTCTCGGAATCAAAACGCCGTTATTATTCGATTGAATATCTAAGGCAGCATTTGGATTAGTCGTATTGACACCAACTTGCGCAAACGATAAAAAAGGAAGAAATACAAAGAAGGTTAATAATGTTCTCATGGCTATGATTTTTTGAAAGTGGTTTTTTTAATCAATTTGTTTTGGTGAATGATATTGAGTTCGTAATCTCCTTTTTCCATACAATTTATGTTGAGATAAATTTTCTTGTCCGGAAGTTTTTCTATTTGGGCTTCGTAGCCAATAACTTTTTTTTTTGACATTCGATTTGGAGTTTCAAATTTTGATGTTGTAAAACTATTTCAAACAAAAAAAAGTCCCTGCTACAATTGTAACAAGAACTATGAGATATGTAACATCGCTGTTACAGCCAATAAAATAAGGAGTTTTACGGTGTGTTTCTTGAATTTAAATAATCTGATGGTGTCACCGAAAACATTTCTTTAAAGCATTTCGAGAAATACGATACATCATTAAAACCAACAGCATACGCAATTTCAGAAATATTACCATTACCTTTTTTAAGTAAATCTGCCGCCGCTTTTAGCCGTTCATTTCTCAAAAATTCTGTAGCAGAAACCCCTAAAAGCGATTTCAATTTTCGATGCAATTGCATTCGACTCATACCAACAGCACTGGCAAAATCTTCAGAGGAGAATTCTGAATTGGAAAGTTCTTTTTCAAGAATGTCTTGTAGTTTCACAATAAATTTTTCTTCAACTGAGTTGATGACAATGTCAACAGGCTTCAAAACCAATTCTTGACTATATCGCAAGTGCAATTTTCTGCGCTCGGTAATCAATTGATTTACCGTGGCTTTTACAATGTCGTTGTTGAATGGTTTGGTCAAGAAAGCGTCGGCCGTACTTTTCAAACCTTCCAAATGCGCTTCATTTGAAGTTTTCGCAGTTAAAAGTATAACGGGAATAAAAGACGTTAGTTCGTTGTTTTTGATTTGTTTGGTAAATTCAAAACCATCCGTATTAGGCATCATCACATCTGAAATGATACAATCTGGGATTTCTTTTTGTGCCAATTGTAAAGCTTCTTCGCCATCTTGCGCTTCAATAATTTGATAGTCGTTCTTAAAAATGTCTCTAAGAACAGCTCGGATTTCAGGATTGTCATCAACAATTAACAAAACTGGAATTTCAGTATCATTAGGAATTGAATTTTCAATAGTTGTATTTTCCGCTTTTGCTGGAATCACAACAGCATTTTCATTGGAGACCGCTAAAGGTAAAGTCAAAATAAATGATAATTCTCCATTTTCTATAGCTGTTGAAATAGTTCCGTCGTATAAATCGACGAGTTCTTTAACCAAAGCTAAACCAATTCCAACGCCCTGTTTCAACTCATTTTTTTGATAAAAACGCTCAAACAACTTGGGTAAATCTTCTTTTTTTACATCGCTTCCAGTATTAGAAACTATCAATTGTAAATTTGAATTTTCAACAGATGAACGGAATGAAATGGATTCGTTTTGAGGTGAATATTTAAACGCATTCGAAACCAAATTCGTTACAATTTTTTCAATCACATCTCTATCAAAAGCGCTTTTTTCCTCGGTTTTTTGAATATTGGAATTGAAATTAATTCCTTTTTCTTTGGCTTGAAATTGAAAAGGCTCGACAATGGAATGCAAGAGCGAACTGATATTTCCGTCTTTTATAATAAGTTTTAAATTGCCACTATCAATTTTGGAAAGTTCCAACAATTGATCTACTAATTCTAACATTCGTGTTGAATTGGTATCAATCAATTGCAATTTATTTTTTTGATTGCCGTCGGGAATTTCACTTAACAAGCTTTGAACAGGACTTTTGATTAATGTTAGAGGTGTTCTGAACTCATGGGAAATATTGGCAAAGAATCGCGACTTCAATTCGTTTAACTCCTTTAGTTTTTGTGCTGTTTTTATTTTATTTCTCAAGCCATAGAAAGCGCTTCCGGCCAGAAGCAAAAGCAAAACCAAGAGGCCGATGTAAGTATAATTTTGTTTACGGGCGAGTTCGTTTTGCGCGGAAAGCAGTTTGATTTGCTGTTCTTTTTTCTCGGTTTGGTACCGAATGTCTTGTTCGGCGAGATTGGCGAGATTAGTCTTTTCAGTGTATTTCCTTTGGTAAAACGCTTGTTCTTCGATGGCTTTTAAAGCCAATTCGTAGTTCTTTATTTTTTTATAGTATTCAATCTGCGTCTGGTAAACATCGAGGAAATCGACGGTTATTTTTTGATCTTTCAAAAGAACTTTTGCTAGGTCAAGATCATTTTTAGCTTCGAGGAAATTACCTTTTTTAATCTTAATCTTCGCGTTGTTATTAAGGGAATTGATCCAATAGATAGTGTCTTTTTTCTTCGTAAATTCCCTTACAGCCATTTCCGTAAACAAACTGGCGTTCGGTAAGTCGTTTATTTCTTGATAAGTCTGTCCCATTAAGGCGGCGACATCGTATTTGTATGGAACATTTTGTGCTGTATCTTTCGGATTCAATATCTTATTGAGATAGCCCAACGCTTTTTGGTAATTTTTGTTCTTAAATTCGATTTCGCCGAACCTGAAATTCGTGTTCACATCATTGACTGCATTTTTCGATTTTTTGAAAAGTGCCATTGCTTGCTGCATATAATAGTCAGCTTTTTCTTTGTTTTTTAAATCGGTGTAGAATAAAGCAATTTCTGCCAAGTCGTTGATTTTAATCGAGATGTCGTCAGCGTTCTTATACACAAAATACTTGTCGGCCAGGATGAAATTCTCGAGTGCCAGATTGTTATAACCTTGTTTCTTGTAGAGTTTTCCATACAAGTAATAAATGCTGTTGTAGTAGTCCGTGAACTTTATTTTCTTGGTTAGTTCGAAATATTTTTTGAGCTCGACCTCGGCCTCAGCCATCCTGTTCTTGTTGATGCAGTGATTAATCAGATGCATCATGACGATCGAATAAAATTCATAATCTTTGAGAGAGAATGATTGTGTAGTGCTTTTTCGATAAAGGCTAACAATCTGGTCGCGTTTGGTTTGCGACATCGAGTATAAACGTGCCTGTAAAAAATCCGACATGGCTTTACATTTCCCGCAAGTATTGTCTTGGTTGAGGCGGTTTAATTCGTCGATTTTTTTCTGAGCATTTGGTAAATCGGTCGTAATGAGAATTTGGACTAGCTCACGATAACTGTCAACCTTTACCTGAATGTCTTTGGTTTGAAGAATGACTTGGTTAATTGAATCAACTTCTTTCTCATATTGTCCAAAGGATGCAAAAGGAAGTAGTAAAATAAGTAGTAAAAATTTTCTCATTCGGTAAAGTGTTGCTAATTAAAACCATACAAGTATAGTTAATATTAACAAAACCTAATATAACAGATGTAACATTTTTAGGTTACACGAACGGCATCAGTGAAAGGTTATACTTTACCTTGCAACGCCTTAATCTCATCACGAAATTTCGCCGCTTGCATAAAATCCAATTCTTTTGCCGCTTTCTCCA
>JBIKRP010000232.1:0-4380 GCA_044349145.1 Flavobacterium sp. | reverse complement strand
CGACAAATAGAAGTTTTGTAAAAGTCATGATTCGTATTTTAATTGGGACGATGTTGTACTAATAAACTGGCTACAAAAATATATAAAAAAAGAAGAGACAATTCATAAAATTATTACAAATTTGACCCAAATAAAGCCTCAAAATGAAAGCGCAACAATTAAAATGGATCTATCTTATAGTACTTGCCTTAATTTGGGGAAGTTCATTTATCTTAATTAAGAGAGGTTTGATCGGGTTAAGTCCACTGCAATTGGGTTCCTTACGGATTATTTTTGCAGCTGTTTTTCTATTAATTATTGGTTTTAGAAATTTACCTGCCATACCTTTACATCAATGGAAATACTTGGCACTTACTGCCTTGTTCGGAACATTTATCCCTGCCTTTTTGTTTGCCATGGCACAAACCCAAATTGATAGTTCGGTCAGCTCAATATTGAACTCCTTAACACCGTTGAATACCTTGATCATTGGAACATTTGCTTTTGGATTACAATTTAAAAGAATACAGATTATTGGTGTATTTATAGGTTTTCTTGGCACTTCTTTGCTGATTTTCAATGGAGCAATGCATCATCCTGAGCAGAATTATTATTATGCAATTTTAGTCTTGATCGCGACAATCTGCTACGCGACGAATGTCAATTTGATTAAAAGATATCTATCAGATTTATCACCGCTGAGTATCAGTACTGGAAATTTTACCGCGATGCTAATTCCAGCGCTAGTCATCCTATTTTCAACTGGATTTATGAATACGGTGCATAAAGTTGAAGTCCAAAGTGCTGTCTTTTATATTATGATTCTAGGAATCGTAGGGACAGGAATTGCGAATATCATTTTCTTTAAGTTAATTCAAATGGCGACACCTGTTTTTGCCACATCGGTAACGTATTTGATTCCAATCGTCGCTTTTTTCTGGGGAATGCTAGACGAAGAAATGTTAACGATTGTTCAATTACTAGGAGCCAGTATTATTCTGTTTGGCGTTTATTTGACAAGTAAAAAATAAAATCCAAGTGAATACCGCTTTTGGGATTTGAATTATTGGAAATCAGCTTCTGAAACACCTTCATTTATTTTGACGTCAGTGGTCGTCAGTAAAATTTCCATTCCGATATTGATTGAGTTTACATAAGGAATTTTTATTCCATTGACTTCACGATAGTCGCTAAAATTACTAGTTTGCGAAATCAGTTGTCCGCCTACATCCATCGATTTCACCTCGGCGACTTTCAGTCCTGTTTTCACATCGTAAAAATATGTAGCATTTCCATCCTTGATGACATAAGTGTCAGCATCATTATAAACCTCGATACCTTCTAAAATTAGTGTGGGTTTGCCAATTAAAGAAAGTTCATCAAAAGGAACGGCGCTCGATTTTATTTCCGCTAATTCTTCGCCAGTAAGATCTTTTCTTTGTCCTTGTTGAATGATATAGGCGCCTTTTTCGTTTACCACTTGCTTCATCATCGACATGCCCATAACTTTGATTTCTCGAAGCTGCTTGTTGCTTGAGGTTGTTTTCGAAGTCAACTCGATAGGAGCACCTTGAATAGTTCCCGATGAAATTGTATACAGCGATTTTACTCTTCGCAGTACTATTTCGCCGCCGATGGCATTGATATATTTATCCAGAACAGTCTTGGCTGTTACTTCTTTTGGGATGGTGATTTTATAATTGGGTTTCTCCGTTGCATTGCAGTATTTATCAAAATAAAATATCGGAATCTTCAGTTTTTCAAGTGCAGGTAAAATATCAGCACCTTTTCCGACAACGACAATTCGTTCTTGATCAGGTAAAATATATTTATTGACAACGCGCATAATATCATCAGCAGTAACCGCATTAATTTTTGCAATGTATTTTTCATAGAAATCTTCAGGCAGCCCTTGCGTTTTTATTTCTAATGCATAACCTGCAACGGTTTCTGGTTTCTCTATATCCATTACAAACTGACCGATATAGCTCGCTTTAACATTTTGCAATACTTTTGAATCTACTTTTTCGGTTCGGATCCGTTTGATCTCTTTTAGCATTTCTACAATAGCGCTATCGGTAACGGCATTTCGCACTTGTGTAAAGGCAATAAATCTCGAAATATATCTGCTGTCACCAATTCGTGAACCTGCATTATAAGTCCAGGCGTTCTTTTCTCTTAAATTCGACATCAAATAGCTATTATAATCTCCGCCTAAAATTTGATTGGCTAATATGGCGGCAAAATAATCCGGATCTTTCATCTTTAAAGTACAAAGATTCATCACGGAGATTTCAGATTGTACAGCGTTTGGCATGTCCACGAAATTAATTTGCGTGTACTGCACATCTTTAGCATGGGAATAACTCAAATTAGGGGCTATTGCTTTTGGCCATGGTTCAAATAATGTTTCGATTTGCGTTTTTATGGTTTCAAAATTAATATCACCCATGACCACTAAGTAGGCGTTGTCAGGAACAAAATAGGTGTTGTAATTTAGTGTAACATCCTCTAAAGTAATATTGGCAATGCTTGATTCTGTCAGATATTCGCCAAACGGATGGTTTTTGCCATACGATAGAATATTTTCTACGCGGCGAGCAACAGTCGGTACGCTTTTCTCAGTGACCTTCAGACTTTCTATTAACTTTGTTTTTTCCTTATCTAATTCTGAGTTTGTAAAAACAGTATGTAAGGCGCCTTCTGCCATAAGTTCTAGAATTCGCTGTGAATATTTTGATAATCCGCTAGCGTAAGCGCCTCTATTACTAAAACTAATGGATGCTCCTAAGAAATCGACTTCTTCGTTAAAGTGCTCTTTTGAAATTTTTTCTGACCCACTTCCAATCAGCGAACTGGTTAGGTCAGACACCCCTTTTTTCCCGCCTTCGAAATAGGGCGCATTGTCGATGGAAAGGCTGTAGGCTACTCTTGGTAATTTGTGATTTTCGACCACAAGTACTTTTAATCCGTTTTTTAGGATAAATGATTGTGGTTGTCCAATATTCACTTGCGGCGCAGGGCCTGGTTTTGGTTGCGTATTATTTTGTGCCTGAATCGTACTTATCAGAAAAATACTCGAGAGAATAAGAAATATGTTTTTCATAACATTAAGATTAGTTTTGCTTTTGACCTTGAGATGGAACATAGTCTAAAAGTAGTCGTTGGTTTGAGTTTAAGTATGTTTTTGCCGCATTTCTAATATCTTCTCGTGTTATTGAAAGATAGTTTTTGATATTGGTGTTGATCAAATTGACATCGCCGTAAAGCAAATAATAAGTTGCTAGATTTTCGGCGATGCCTTCAACGGTTGCATTGTTGTTTACAAAATCATTTTCAATTTTGTTTTGTAATTTCTGAAAATCTCTTTCTGAGATTAAGTCGGTTTGAAGTTTAAGAATTTCTTCATCAATTTCTTTCAGAATGGAAGCAGTGGTATTTTCTCCTAATGGTAATCCGTACAGAATATACATTCCATAGTCTTCTTGTTGCATGGTATATGCGCCGACTTGAAGCGCCATTTTTTTGTCGTCGACAATTTTCTTGTACAAAATAGAACTTTTTCCTTCACTTAATAGCGCTGAGATTAATTCTAGTATTCTCGCGTCTTTTGATTTCATCGATGGAACTCGATAAGCGGCAACGATCGCTGGAATTTGAACGTTGGGATCTTCAAAAGTGGCCTGTAATGTTTTTGCAATAGGCTCTTCATTTATCGAAATTTTTTCAACTGCAGGTGCTTTTTTTACTGGATTGAAATATTTCTTGATCCAAGTCGTGGCTTGAGCAGTTTCAAAATTTCCAGCGACCACTAATACGGCATTGTTAGGCACATAGAATTTTTTGTTGAATGCTTTAAATTCTTCTAAAGTCGCGGCATCGATATGTTCCATTTTTCCGTCGATATCCCAGCGATAAGGATGTTTAATAAAGAGATTTTCTTTTACTACTTTAATGACATTCCCGTAAGGTTGGTTGTCGACTTTGAGTCGTTTTTCTTCTTTAACCACCTCTTTTTGTGTGTCTACTCCAATTTGATTGATCACGGGATGCAACATGCGTTCGGCTTCCATCCAAATGGCTAATTCGAGGTTGTTTGAAGGGAAGACTTCATAATAATAAGTTCGGTCTACAGAAGTATTTGCGTTATTGGTGCCGCCATTTCCAGAGACAATTTTCATCCATTCGCCTCGGCCTATATTCTCTGTTCCTTCGAATAAGAGATGTTCGAAGAAATGCGCAAAGCCTGTTCGATTTGGGTTTTCGTTTTTGGTGCCGACATGATACATGACAGAAGTAATGATGACGGGAGCCGATTTGTCTTGGTGCAATATCACATGAAGGCCATTGTCTAAAGTGAATTCTTCAAAAGCTACTTTTTGCGCGGATGATAGATGGGCA
>JBIKRP010000231.1:0-4392 GCA_044349145.1 Flavobacterium sp. | reverse complement strand
ATTCCATAGTAGATTTAACGGTTACAAACATTCTAGCACAACTCGACCCACATTCTGTTTATTTGCCACCAAGTCTGCAATCTGACGAAGCGGAAAGTATGAAAGGCGATTTTGTTGGAATCGGAATTAATTTTTATATGTATAAAGATTCCGTGGCTGTAATAAAACCGCTTGAAAACGGACCTTCTGAAAAGGCGGGAATTTTAGCTGGAGATCGCATTTTGTATGCGGATAATATGAGACTTTACGGCAGGAAATTACCATCTGATAGTTTGTTCTCTAAATTAAAAGGAGCGCCAGGTTCGGAAGTGGTGCTCACGGTTTTTAGAAAAAGTGCGAATAAAAAATTCAAAGTTAAGTTGCAACGAGATGTAGTGCCAATCAAAAGTGTTGATGCGGCTTTGATGCTTAATCCAACGACTGGATATCTTAAAATCAATCGTTTTGCCGAATCGACTTACGACGAATTTCAACATGGTATGACCAAACTGAGGAATGCGGGGATGAAGACTTTTGTCATTGACTTGCGCGACAATGGCGGCGGTTACGTTGAAACTGCGGTCAAAATCGCCGATGAGTTATTGATCAATAAGAAACTAATTGTTTTTACCAAAAACAAAAGAAATGAAATTCAAAAGTCAATAGCGACAGATGTCGGTGATTTCGAAGAAGGAAAAGTTTTTATTTTAATCAATGAAAACAGTGCTTCGGCAAGCGAAATTTTGGCGGGTGCCATTCAGGATAATGATCGAGGAACCATCGTTGGACGGCGTTCATTCGGGAAAGGTTTGGTGCAGCAAGAAATGAATTTTGATGATGGTTCAGCAGTGCGATTAACGATTGCAAGATACTATACTCCAACAGGTAGATCAATTCAAAAACCCTATACAAAAGGAAATGAAGAAGCCTATGCAAACGACTTCTATGAACGCTTTCAAAGTGGAGAACTGTACGAAAAAGACAGTATTAAAGTAGCAGATACTTTAAAATTCAAAACACCAAAAGGCAAAATGGTTTATGGTGGCGGAGGCATTGTTCCGGATGTCTTTATTTCTTTAGAAGGCAAACAGGGAGAAGGCAGTATTGCATATCTGATGCAACAATCTGGATTTGTTGGTCAATTTGTTTTTGAACAATTAGACAAGTATCGATTGAATTTTAAAGTTTTGACGTTCGAAAAATTTCTAGTGGAAATGAATCGAAACGAAATGTATTACACCAATTTTCAAAATTATCTTTCGCAGAATGGTATTGAGTTTAATTTATCTAAGAGCAAACCACTAGTAAAACGATATTTGTCAGCCGAATTCGCGCGTCAACTTTATGATGAAGAAAAGTATTATGAAATTGTATTGAAACAAGACCCAATGATTCAAGCCGTTTTAAGTTCAAAATTCTAAATTTTCTTGATGCTATCGTGACTTTGGGAGTCAATGCCACTGTTCCACAATGTTAAAATATCGGTTGCGACTGCAGCGCCACTTCCTGCCGCAATTGACAATTGACTGCGCCAACCGGCTAAAGTACCAGCGACGTAAATCCCTTCAGTTACTTTATGATCATTGTTGACTAAGAAAATCCGCTGCTTTTCAGCAACTGCTTTTGGATGTGGTTGAACAAATTGCATTAAACCCTCGATGGCAAAAGTATTGGCATAACCAATGGCAACTACAATCGATTTGGTTTCGTAGCGATTCTTATTGGTTACAACAATGAAGTTTGGAGATGTGCCTTCAATGCTGAGAACCTTTTCTCCATCAATTTGTTGCACATGCGGATACAATTGCGATAAATTTTCAAGACTTGATTCTAATAAATCAGAACCTAAAGTTCCTGGTGAAATGCCATATGCATTATTGAACAACGCTTCTTGTAGAGAGGAAGTTTTTTGGTGGGTAATAATCCCGATTTTCTTATCGGAAACAAAAGGTTTTTTGTGAGCAGAACCTAAAACCAACGCGCAGGAAACACCTGAAACGCCACCGCCGATGATTAAAACATCAAGCATCAATTATTGGTCTTTGGTTTTTTCGATGATCATTTTCGACATTCTGAAAATCAAAAGAATACAAACCGCGCAAAAAGCAGCTGCAATACCAATTAATGCGACAATGCTGTTGCCTTCAAACAAGTGATCAAAATCGAGAAGTGTAATGTTGAAAATGATGAGCGCTAATGCTATCACAACCAAAACAGTAGTAAAAATCTTCATGTGAATACTATAATTTGACGTGAAAGTAATACAATTGAATTAAACGAACAAACCTTTAACATTCGAGGCAAATAATTTAACAGCGATCGCCAATAGCACGACGCCAAAGGTTTTTCGGACAACACCAAGTCCGGTTTTGCCTAACATTTTTTCAATTTTCCCCGAGGATTTTAGCACGCCGTAAACGACAAAAATATTAATTACAATTGCAACTACAATGTTTTCAACATAAAACTGCGATCGCAAAGAAAGTAGCGTGGTCATTGTTCCCGCGCCAGCAATAAGCGGAAAAGCGAGAGGAACTATTGAGGCGGAACTGGCTTCCGTGTCGCGATAAATTCTAATACCGAGTATCATTTCTAAAGCAATAAAGAACAATACAAAGGAACCAGCAACTGCAAAGGAATGTACGTCAATTCCGATTAGTTTTAAAAATTCTTCACCTATAAATAGAAAAACAATCATAATAATCGCAGCAACAAGTGACGCTTTTTCCGATTCGATGTGACCGTGTTTGTTTCGCAAGTCGACGATAATGGGGATAGAACCCACAATATCAATGACGGCGAAAAGTACCATGCCGATGGTAGCTATTTCTTTGAAGTCGAAGTTCATGTCGTGAATAATTAGGACGCAAAAGTACCGAATTTGTTGTCTTTTAACGCTAAATAGAAGTTAATTTTGGCGTTGTTGTCTGTTTCGTTTTTTCGAAAAACAATTTAAATCAAAATTGCGCTTATCTTTGCCCCATGTTTCAACTAGGCAAAACCATCGTTTCAGAAGATATCCTTGAAAAAGAATTTGTGTGCAATCTTTCCGCATGCAAAGGCGCCTGTTGCGTTGATGGAGATGCGGGAGCGCCGTTGTCTGAAGCTGAAACTAAAATTTTAGAAGACATTTACACCAAAGTAAAACCCTTTTTACGGCCAGAAGGTATTGCTGCCATTGAGTCGCAAGGCACTTGGCGCAAAGGAACTGACGGCGATTTAGAAACCCCATTGGTAGACGAAAAAGATTGTGCTTACGTCATTTACGATGGTAAAACCGCGCTTTGTGGTATTGAACAAGCTTATAATCAAGGCGCAGTCGATTGGAAGAAACCTGTTTCCTGTCATTTGTACCCGATTCGAGTGAAAGACTTTACGGAATTTGCAGCGGTCAATTATGATCGATGGGAAATTTGTGACGATGCCTGTTCACTCGGAAAAGAACTTGAAGTTCCAGTTTATAAGTTTGTAAAAGAAGCGCTCATCCGTCGTTTTGGTGAAGATTGGTACGCTGAGTTGGAGAAGGTCGCTGCGGAGTTAAAAACAAAGTAGAAAATCTGTGTATTTGCTAAGTCAAATGTATTAGCAAATTTGTTAAAAATCGTATCGTGTTGAGTACTCTTGAACGCTTGTAAATAGGCGTTTTTTTATTTTTTATCATTTTTAGTCTGCTGATTTTAAGTATTTTATAAAATAGGACAAAGTTCTTTGTCAAAAGCCAATTTGTTAAAAACTATCTTCGATTGTGAATAAGTTTGGCTTTCATTTTCCGTTCCAAAAGGTAATCTTTGTAGCAGTCAAAAAGCAATCTATTTTTGATACAAATTCACTCAATTCACACACAAAAGATGTCAGCGATAGAACCGATTCTACAAGAAAACAAAAACCGTTTTGTTATTTTCCCGATTAAACACCACGATATTTGGGAATGGTATAAGAAAATGGAAGCTAGTTTTTGGACCGCTGAAGAAATAGATTTACACCAAGATTTATCGGATTGGGAAAACAAACTCAATGCAGATGAAAAGTACTTCGTCAAACATATTCTCGCCTTTTTTGCCGCGTCAGATGGTATCGTCAATGAGAATTTAGCAGAAAATTTTGTCAATGAAGTGCAATATGCAGAAGCTAAATTTTTCTATGGTTTTCAAATCATGATGGAGAACATCCACAGCGAAACCTACTCGCTGTTGATTGATACCTATGTGAAAGATGAGGTCGAGAAAAACCAATTATTTACTGCGCTTGAAGTTTTTCCAGCAATTAAAAAGAAAGCGGACTGGGCTTTAAAATGGATTGAGTCAGATTCTTTTGCAGAAAGACTAATTGCGTTTGCTGCCGTGGAAGGCATTTTCTTTTCAGGTGCATTTTGTGCGATTTTTTGGCTGAAAAAACGCGGATTAATGCCAGGAC
>JBIKRP010000230.1:0-4406 GCA_044349145.1 Flavobacterium sp. | reverse complement strand
CCTATTAAATCTTTAAATTGTTTATATAGGTTCGTATTGTCGTGTTCATGAATCTTTGAAATTAAATTCTGACGCAAAGCGAGAATAGCTCTTCTCCCTAAATCAATTAATTTTACTTCTTCTGAAACTTCTTCGCCAATTTCAAAATCTGGTTCGATTTTTCTAGCTTCGGTCAAAGTTATTTCTTCATTTTCGAGATCCAAATCGTCATCGGCGACGATAACTCGTCTTCTCCAAATTTCCATATCTCCTTTATCTGGATTGATAATGATGTCGAAATTATCATCTGATCCAAATTTTTTCTTCAATGCATTTCTAAACACATCTTCTAAAATCGCCATAAGCGTTACACGATCAATGAGTTTGTCATCTTTAAACTCTGAAAATGAATCGATTAATGCTAAATTTTCCATGCCAACTTTTTAATTAAAATGTTACTGTAACAATTGCTTCTTTTATGTCGGAATAAGGTATTTCTTGCCTTTTTTGAACAGTTTCTTTTCCTTTTCCTATTTTCTTTGGTTCTCTAGCTTCCCATGCTAAAGTTATGAAATTATCATTAGCGTCAACCAATTGGGCTTCGATTGTTTCTGCAGCTAATTTTACTATTAATGTTCTTCCTATGTTTTTGATATATTGTCTAACTAATTTTAGTGGAGAACCTACACCGACAGAGGCAACTTCGAGCGAAAAATCCTGCTCTTCACGATCCAAATTGTTTTCGATTGCTCGACTGATATCAATGCAGTCTTGTAATTGAACACCCGTATCCCCATCTATAGTTACAATAATCTTAAAAGCATCCGTGATGGCCAAATCAATTAAAAAAATGGAAGGCTTTTCATGAATGCTTTCCGCCAATAATTGCAATACTTTTTCTCTAAATGCCATGTTTTTTATAAAAAGAGGGAAGCACTGCTTCCCTCATTATTTAGTTTTTAATAAATAACCGTGCAAATATAGTGTTTTTTTATAATTCAAAAATCATTGTTAGTTGTAAAAAAAAATATTACTTTTATTGCATCATTATTTAACATCCATTTTAAAAATATCTTACCTCTAAATTATGAAAAGAATCTTAGTCCCTACAGACTTTTCAGTACATGCTGAATATGCCTTACGAGTTGCAGCACAAATTGCCAGAAAAAACGACAGCGAAATTATATTGTTACATATGTTAGAGTTACCTCATCAAGCAGGTGACGCTATGGGAAGTGGACATCAAATCCCAGAAATCATGTTCTATAAAGATAAAGCAATTAGCAATCTAGAAGACTTAATGGATGTTGATTATTTAGAAGGTTTAAATGTTTCTGAGATTATTCAATTCGAAAAGGCCTTTGATGGTATATTAACTGTTAGCAAGAAAAACAATGTTGATTTGATTGTTATGGGATCTCATGGCACTAGCGGGTTCCAAGAAATGCTCATTGGCTCTAACACTGAAAAAGTGGTGCGTTTTTCTGAGGCTCCTGTTTTGGTAATCAAAAATGCTGTGGCGGATTTCAAGGCTAGTAATTTTGTTTTTGCTTCCGATTTCTCTGCTGAAATAAAAAAACCATTTGAGCAATTGGTGGGTTTTGCCAAATCGTTTGATGCTAATTTAAGCTTGGTAATGATTAATACTCCAAATAGCTTTAAACCAACACATGTGGCAGAAAAAATCATGAATGACTTTATTAGAGAATTTAACTACCCTAAATATTCTCTGCATATATACAATGATGTGAATGTTGAAAAGGGTATTCTAAACTTTTCTAATGCGGTCAATGCAGATTTAATTGGAATGTGTACTCATGGAAGAACTGGGTTTGCGCACTTCTTTAATGGTAGCATTAGTGAAGATCTTGTAAACCATGCGGTGAGACCCGTAATTACTTTTAAAATATAAGACCCAAAGAATTATAACAATAAAAAAACTCCTCAATTTCTTGAGGAGTTTTTTGTTGGTCTACAAGGACTCGAACCTTGAAAGACTGCACCAAAAACAGTTGTGTTACCATTACACCATAGACCAATTCCATTGCCGTAAAGCGAGTGCAAATTTAATATAAATTTTATTTTTCGCAACTATTTATGGATTTTTTATTAAAAAAAATGAAATCGATTTGTTATTCTTTTTTTTGATTTCAAATTACAATCTAAATTGTCGCATTTTGAGAACAGAAAAACCGTAGAATTTTTTGTTAATACTCATCGCTTTATATAAAAAAATAGTTTCTTTGTAGCACTGAAAAACACTCCAAAATACATGATCACATTTAATTACAATAAATGGAATAATTTATTAGGCTGGTTGGCTTTTGCAATCGCATTAATTACTTACACACTAACCGTCGAACCAACAATGAGTTTTTGGGATTGTGGCGAGTATATTGCAACCGCTGCCAAGCTAGAAGTTGGACACCCGCCTGGAGCTCCGCTATATCAAATGATGGGCGCTTTTTTTGCGATGTTTGCCAGCGAGGCAAAAAATGTAGCTTTAATGGTTAATATGATGTCTGTTTTTTCAAGTGCCTTTACCATTTTATTCCTCTTTTGGTCCTCTACGATTGTACTCAGAAAATTAATTTCACGATTTTCAGAACTCAATACTTCTAATTCAATTGTAATCTTAGGAAGTTCTTTTACAGGAGCTTTAGCATTTACTTTTTCCGATAGTTTTTGGTATAATGCTGTAGAAGCAGAAGTTTATGCCATGGCGACACTACTGATCGCTTTACTTTTTTGGTTAGGCCTAAGATGGGAACAAGACATGCATACTGCAAGGGGAAACAAGTGGCTTTTGATTATTAGCCTTGTTACCGGTCTTTCTTTTGGTGTTCACTTTATGGCTTTACTAACTATTCCGTCTATTGGATTATTATATTACTTTAAAAATTACAAGACCACCACTGTTAGAAACTTCTTGATTGCAAATGTGACTGTAGTTGCAATATTTCTTTTTATCTATAAATCACTTTTGCCATGGACTATGGCCTTCTTTGGTAAAACAGAAATTTTTATGGTTAATGAGTTTGGATTGCCATTTAACTCAGGTACTATCTTGGTTGCATTATTGTTTATAGCTTTCTTTTATTTTGGTTTAAGATATACGAGACAAAAAGGATTTGTTTTTTACAACACCATCATACTTTGTGTCCTTTTTATCTTAATTGGTTTCTCTACTTGGATGATGCTGCCAATTCGAGCCAACGCTAATACCGTTATCAACGAGAATAAGCCTTCGGATGCGGCTGAAGTATTAGCTTATTACAATCGTGAACAGTACGGAATCAACCCTCTATTCTATGGCCCTCAATATACTGATACTTTTGTTGGTTTAGATGAGGACAATCCATATCTAGACAAGGCTCCTAATTACGAACGTGATTATAAAACTGGGAAATACATCATTACCAATAATTATAAAAATGCGGAACAAAATAGTGATGACAATCAAAAAGCGATTCTTCCTAGAATGTGGAGCACTGAACATGTGGAAAACTATATCAATTTTAGTCATGTGCCAGAATTTAAAATAAAACCAGAATATTCAGAAGAAAAAGAATTAGTTGACGTCATTGCAGAATTCCGAAATGCATACGCTAAAGAGGACATCGACAATGAAGGTTATATTTCTTTCTTAAAAAGTTATGGCGACTACCTAATTATTGAAAAGCCTTCCACCTGGGATAACTTGAGTTTTATGTTCGAATACCAATTCGGCTATATGTATTGGAGATATTTGATGTGGAATTTCACGGGCAGACAAAATGATATCCAAGGCAAATACGACAATCTCGACGGGAACTGGTTAAGCGGGATCTCATTTATAGATGAACTGCATTTAGGTTCACAGGAAAATCTACCCACTGATGTTCTAAACAATAAAGGAAGAAATATCTATTTCTTTATTCCATTTATCCTTGGAATTATTGGGTTACTGTTTCATGCAAACAAAGACATTAAGAGTTTTTACGTATTGCTAGCTCTTTTCTTATTTACGGGAATCGCACTTAAAATTTATCTCAACGAAAGACCTTTCGAACCCAGAGAACGAGATTACGCATTAGTCGGATCGTTTTATGTTTTTGCTATTTGGATTGGTTTTGGAGTTTACGCTATTTACGATTCGGTAAAGAACTATCTCCAACCGAAATTAGCAGGGCCAATAATAATTGTAATTAGTATTGCGATAGCACCGGTCTTGATGGCTTCTCAAAATTGGGATGATCATGATCGTTCAAATAAATATACCGCAATTGCAATGGCAAAGGCGTATCTAAACTCCTGTGAACCCAACGCGATCTTGTTTACAATTGGAGATAATGACACTTTCCCATTGTGGTACGCCCAAGAAATTGAAAATATCAGAACCGACATAAAGATTGTCAACACAAGTCTTTTCATGACCGATTGGTATA
>JBIKRP010000229.1:0-4409 GCA_044349145.1 Flavobacterium sp. | reverse complement strand
AATTCAAAGTTGAAATCCATAAGCCAATCGCAAGGCAACCAGTCCGACGCCGTCACGAGTTGGACAGTTCAAGTCAATTCATTATTGATAGATTTCTAGTACAGAAAGCTTATATGTACTTATTTGCCTTATATTGTTCAAAAATTTAGTCAACCATGTAAGACATATAAGGTCATAAAAGACTTTAGGATTAAATAGTTGAAATGTAATTATACTTTAAATTATATGTAATTGGCACAGAAACAAATCTGTTAACAATAAGAAATATGTTTTTTCAATTTAAAACTTTGTGTCCTTTGCGAAAACCTTTGTGCACTTTGCGGTTAATTCAAAGTTGAAATCCATAAGCCAATCGCACAGCAACTAGTCCAAGACCATCACCAGTACTACCGTTATCCTTTATGTTTGGGAAATCAGCATAGTTCTCGTAGCGTATGCTGATATCAATGAATTTGTTGGCATATCCAGCACTGGGCGAGATAATTACTGAAGTTTTGCGATACGCATCGGTTGTTCCGAAGGCGGCGCCAATTTCTCCCATTGCGTAAAATTTATTATCCCAAATAAATGTTTTATAACCAGCTTTTGCGGGAATAAATGCCAAGTCATTGTCATTTCCGCTAATCGTGATGTTGGTATAACCGCTTGTCAGCGTAATCGAAAATCTTTCGGACAAATCATATTGTATGCGTAGGTCGGCGCCATAAGAAAAATGATAGGGTTCTTGAAAAGCATAACCACTGTTGATTCCAAAACCGAGGCGAAAACCTTGGTCGAAATTTTCGGTTTCTTTCAGTTGAGCTTGCGTGGGGTTAGAAAGAAAGAAGGCAGTTAGTAATAAAGCAAGTTTATTTAAATGATTAGTACTTGTCAACATATAAGATTGGTTTTGACAACTTTATTGCTGTCCAATTAATCAACCGAAATTACTGGTTTCTATGTTTTATGGGTTTTATAATTCTTTTGTTTTCTTTTATAATTTACATTCAATGTATGACAAAAAAAAGTCATCCTATCTCTTAAGAACCTAGGATGACTTTTGAAGTTGATTTTTTATTGGATTAATTCACCATGATTTTTTGTGTAAATCGTTGACCGTTTTTAGCGGTTACTTCGATGATATAGAGTCCAGCAGAACGGAGTGGATTGATAGCAATCAAATTACTTGCCGCTTCTATTTTGATGTTTTTATTTTCTATAACCGCTCCATTGATGGTGATGATTTTCAAAGTAGCATGGTCTAGTACGATATTGGATTGTAGTATTAGTTCTCCATTTTTTGCGTTGCCACTAGAAATTGCAATTGAATTTGAATTAAATTGTTCTGTTCCTAAAGCGAATCCTAAATCTGACCACGTCAATGCTAAGCTCAAAAGTCCTGCATTCCCAGTCGGCATACCATTGGTCCAGTTTTGTCTGAAACAAAGGCGATCTAAGTTACCTGCTTGGTCAAGTCCGACGTTATTAGTAATCGTTGCGATATCTGGTTCGCCTCCAGCAAAAGTTGGATCAACATAGACAGCAATTAGATCATCGTTTGTTCCTGATCCTTGTGTATACTTGATGATGACGAGGTGATCTTGATTATAAGCCAGTGCATTTGGTGTAAAGTTGATTTGATTTCCATTGCCACCTTTACTCACTCCGAGGAAAAAAGCGCCTGGAGCTGGTGTCGCATACAAACGGAAAGTAGTATTAAAGTTTCCGCCACTCATTACTCGAAAGAAATCGCTGTTGTTGTTGGCTTGTGCGTTAGTTAAGTTCAAAATAAAGCCTACATAAAGATCTCCTGAGGTGACTGTTGGAAATTCAGTTCCGCAGCCATCGGAGTCTGGACTGATTTTTATAGCGTTGTCGCTAGCACCATAATCAGGATAAGAAACTGGCGTTGCAAGTACATCGGCATTATTAGGAATGGCACCAATCGCAGCACCCAAGCCTCCTGGATTTGAGGAGTTGTTAGACCAATTTCCTTGATTGTTTAGGTCAGCACCCGTAAAATACGTGGAGAAATCATCTTGAAAAATGTTTTGGGCATTGACCCCGAGCGTTGCGATGAGTGCAACAAGAATTAACTTAGTTTTCATTCTGTTTTTTTTTTGATTAATTATTTAGTGATTATTTTGAAGCTAGTTTTTTCGCCATTTTCTGATACAATTTGGAGAACATATAAACCGCTACTTAATTTTGACGTAAGCCTAATTTGTGAACTTCCCGCTGAGATGTCGATTATTTTGCTTTCAAGTAAATTTCCGGTTGTTGCATATAGGTTCATTTCCATATGATTCATAGCGCCTTTTGAATTTATTTGGAGCTGCCCATTTTCTAGTACAGTTGAAACAGTCACATTATTGACTTCGAATTGATTGACGCCTAATGGCAAAAATGATAATCCTTCCCAAGTTGTAGAAGTACTAACTAAACCAATTACACCTGTTGGCATTGATGCCGCAACGTTGTAGTTCATGCGAAAAGCAACGCGGTCAATGGCACCACTTTGGTCGAAACCAGCAGTGGTAACACCGTTCGGATTTGCTGGTTCACCGTCGTTATAAATTGGGTTCAGATATACGCTTAAGATATCATCATCAGGACCGCTGGCATGGGAATACTTTAGAATGACCAAGACATTTTCGCCATAATTTAGCACAACTGCAGGATAGACGGTGGCATTGCTTGACCCCCCTTTCCGTATTCCGACATTGTATCCGAATCCGGTATCTTTCACCAATAGTCTGTAGGTGACTTGTGTTGCATCACTATTAATAACCCGAAGAAAATCGACTGGAGATCCAGCAGCGGTTGGTGCGGAGGTGATATTTAACACCAACCCCAAATATAAATCTCCGCCCGTAACAATTGGTGTAATGGCTCTTGCAACACCATCTTGCACTGGACCCAAGAGAATACTACTAAATGAATCACCGTAACTTAGGTAATTGACAGATTGTCCAATCACTTTGGTCCCAAAACATGGCTCGCTTGCGCTTAAAGGAAGACAAGGTCCAATACCCACATTTGGAGCAATTGGACTGTTTGACCAAAGTCCTTGTCCGCTAAGTTCTTGGTTGATCGTATATGTCGAAAAGTCATCTTTGAAAATGTTTTGAGCATTTGCGCTTGCAAGTGAACATAAAGCAAGAAGAGAAAGTAATGTTTTTTTCATAGTTAGCTATTTGATGTGGCAAAATTAGCAATTTCTCGATATTTAAGAATTGTTTAATTGTTAAAAGTAATATCTGACGTACTTTTGCCAAAAAAGTTACGATTTGAATTTTTCTACCTACACCAAAGAGTTCTCCTACAACATAAAATTAGCGTATCCTGTGATTTTGGGAATGCTCGGCCATACCTTAATTGGTATTGTTGACAATATTATGGTAGGGAATTTAGGTTCAACAGAATTAGCAGCCGTTTCGTTAGGAAACAGTTTTATTTTTATTGGAATGTCAATTGGAATTGGATTTTCAACAGCCATAACGCCAATTATTGCTGAGGCAGATGCGGAAAAAGATACTTCAAAGATTCGTTCCGTTTTTCATCACGGATTGTTATTATGCACCCTGATTGGTGTGGCCTTGTTTATAATGATTGTCTTGGCAAAACCCATTATGCATTTAATGCATCAACCTGAAGCGGTGGTTGCCTTGGCTTCACCTTATATTGATTGGGTTGCTTTTTCTTTAATCCCAGTCATTATTTATCAAGGATACAAGCAATTTGCGGATGGTTTGTCCAAAACCAAATACGCGATGTACTCGATTTTTATGGCTAATGTCGTGCACATTTTTTTCAATTATGTTTTGATTTATGGTGTTTGGTTTTTTCCGAAACTAGGAATCATTGGCGCCGCATTGGGAACCGTAATTTCCAGAATTATGATGGTCGTTTTTATGCATTATCTACTGAAATACAACCAGGAATTGAAAGTGTATTTTACGAAATTTAATTTCAATCAAATTCGAAAGAAGGTACTCAAGCAAATCATCAATTTAGGATTTCCTTCTGCTATGCAAATGTTGTTTGAAGTGACGTTGTTTACTGCTGCGATTTGGCTATCAGGGTCGATTGGAAAAACAAGTCAAGCTGCCAATCAAATTGCATTAACCTTAGCCACAACTACTTTTATGTTCGCTATGGGATTGAATGTGGCTGCGATGATTCGCGTGAGCAACCAAAAAGGACTCAATGATTATAAGAATTTGATTATTGTCGCGCGGTCGATTTTTCTTTTAGCCATTATTTTGGAATTTATTTTTGCCATTTTATTTGTCGTGTTGCATCAATTTTTACCGCATTTGTTTCTGGATATGGATAACTCCTTGCAGGTGATTGATAATTCGGAAGTTATTGCAATAGCTTCTCAATTGCTTTTAGTTGCGGCGGTTTTTCAGATTTCAGATGGTATT
>JBIKRP010000012.1:0-14930 GCA_044349145.1 Flavobacterium sp. | reverse complement strand
TTTTTTCTCTCATTTTTTCTTCATCATAGAATTTTTTGTCTTTATTGTTTACCAATACTGACCCAGAATCCGGATGATAAAGCGTTGTTAGAATTTTGCTGAAGGTGGATTTCCCAGATCCATTTTGCCCTTCAATTTTGATTTTCTCCCCTTTTTTGATTTTTAAGTTGATGTCTTTCAATACAAATTCATTTGGCATATAACCGTAGTGAA
Organism: Flavobacterium sp.; assembly: GCA_044349145.1. Taxonomy (GTDB): domain Bacteria; phylum Bacteroidota; class Bacteroidia; order Flavobacteriales; family Flavobacteriaceae; genus Flavobacterium. Next base: position 14,717 of record JBIKRP010000012.1, on the reverse strand, counting down.
TTCCTTGAAATTCAATCTTATCAATCGTAAAATCTTTAATACCTTTATTGGTTCTGACTTTGGTATCTTCGTCAAAGTCTAAATATCTTTTTAGAATAACTTCGTTCTCTTGAAGCGTCATGTTGTCATCTAAGATTCCTTTCAATGAAGAAAATATTTTAGAAGACAATGCAATAAACGTTACAATTTGCCCCAGTGTGATTATTTGTGTCTGTATTGCTGACATGGTCAAAAAAACCATAATAATTACAGATGAGAAAATAATGATCAACGCAACTACCACTTTATTGATAATATCAATATGGCCATTTTTCAACTGGATTCTCAAGTAATCATTGATGCTAGAGTATATTTTATTCGAATGATAACGCTCTATCTTAAAGCTCTTTATCACTTGAATTCCTTCTACCTTCTCCATCATTTTAGAAATAAAATCCGCTTTTCGGATGTATCTCAATCGCTCGTTTTGTTTCAGATACGGCGTTATGAATTTGAACCATAAAACAAACAAAATCATGACGCCTAAAACGACCAACGTCAGTGTTTTGTTGATAAAGAACAAGATAAATAAGGAATATACCGAAACGCTAACATCAACTAATATTCCGGTGAAAAATTTCATAAAGAAAGTCTTCAATTTCATCGAATCGCTTACCCGTTCCATCAAATCTCCTTTCTTATACGAATGGATATAGGCTAAAGAAGAATTATTGATTTTCTCATCGAACGAAAAAAGAAAATAACGATCTAATGCGTTCCCAAGATGAATACTCACATAGTTCTTGTATAAAGTCGTAGACAAATCGAAAACTTTATAAATACCCAAACCAATAGCGAACAATATTAAAGTGTTCAAATTGTACGTTGGCAATACGTTATCAATAAGAATCTGATTGGTAAATACCGCGATTTGTGCTGTAATTGCAGAAAACAGTGCTGCAAATATGTAAATATACCAAAGCTGTTTGTAGTCACCTAATTGTTTGAAAAGTTGCCAGTACAAACTTCCTTTTTCTTCCTCAGGATAAGAAATTTCAGCTTCTTTTTCTTCGTTAGACTTAACAACAAGGATTAGTGGTGCTTTGTTTTTTATTTTTCCTTTATCTAATTCTAAAGTTTTAAAATTATTCGGAATATTGGAAATCTCTTGGTTTTTTAGCAGGTCTACAAGGAAACTTTTTTCCGCCTCTAGATCTTTGAAACCAAAGTTTTCTTTTAGATATTTGAAATAGGTTAATTTGTTGAAGGCGTTAGCATGACCATTTTCGCTAATTACTTCCCCAATACTAATTTTGTACTCTTTCAAATCTTCAGAACAAATAGCAATAATCTTGTCTTCTGCCTCTGCAAAATCCCAGTCAGTTTTGTTACTTAATGCTTTGTTCTTAATTTCTGGCAGCGTCAAAAAGTATTGACTTCCTTTGCTCGGATCGTATACCTTGAATTTTCTTCCTTTCAGTTCGTTTATGATAATATACCTGGAACCATTTTTATGTTTCACTGGTAAAATAAACGGAAATAAACTTTTGATGTGCGACTCGTTTCCTTCAATATAATTGATGTCTAAAAGCTTAAAGTCAGCTTCAAAACCAGTGGAATCGAAAAACGTTTTTAGGTCGGAGAGCCGAGATCCTTTTTGATCTAGCGGAATGTTTTCTTCAATATATTTACGAGAAATATTCTTCTCATAAATATTGAAGACCGTCTTGATTGCACTGATTCCGCAATCATTGCTCTTGAGTTGTTGGTCTGTCTTTGGCATAGATTTGGGGGTTATCTTATCCAATTAGTTTGTTAATTAAATGTTACTAGACTGTTATTAAAATAATTCGATACAATATTATACAGAATAAATCGCATCCTCTAAAAACTTCTGTAACTTACCTGAAAACTCGATAAAATGCTAAAATTTATGTTTCACATGTAGTTCGTCGAAATAAAAAAGCCTTCTGTCGAAAAACGAGAAGGCTTTTTGTATTTGACAGAACAATTAAATACTATAACTTGTTCATATTTAGTGATAAGGTTTCAATAAACTTAGAAATGGGACCCTTGATCATCATAGCCATCATCGCGTTAAACTCTCCGTCAAAAATTAATTGTACTTCGGATTTATTTTCAGAAATCGCGTCAATTTTAGCGGTTAAGGTAAAAGGTAACTTATCGCTTGCGGCTCCTAATACAATGGTGCTCGGAGCTATTTTCTCTTTCATCTTCAATTTGATTTCTGGCATGCCATTCAATCCGAAAAGGAAAGAATCCTCTCCAAGAACTTCAAACTTTGCTATGGAGTCAGGCATTAGTTTTTCAAAATTTTTGACGTCCGATAAGGAATCAAATAAATACTGCGCTGATTGATCTACGCTCGTTTTTGGGCTTTCTAAATTCATAATACTAATTTGAGTTGGGAGAAATTAGACTTCAATTCCCCATGATTCTGGAGCTGTGCTCCACTCTTTTAAGGTAGATTGTTCTTCTTCTGTAATATATTTTTTAGCAACTGCTAAATTCAATAAGTTTTGGTAATTGCTTAAAGTATACAAATCGACATGTGCTTTTTTGAAATTTTCTTCCGCGATTTCAAATCCATAAGTAAAAATGGCTACCATTCCTTTTACGTTCGCTCCTGCGTCTTTTATGGCCTGAACTGCAAGTAAACTGCTGTTCCCAGTGCTAATTAAATCTTCGACAACGACAACATTTTGACCTTTTTGGAGAAAACCTTCAATTTGATTTTGACGACCGTGTTTTTTCGGTTCGGGGCGCACATATACGAAAGGTAATCCCATATATTCCGCTACTAGCATTCCTATGCCAATTGCTCCAGTGGCAACACCAGCAATAACATCAGGTTTTCCAAATTGCTTTTCAATATTCTTAGAAAATTCTTCTCGGATATAATTTCTTATCGGCGGGAAAGACAGTGTCAGTCTGTTATCACAGTAAATAGGAGACTTCCATCCAGATGCCCATGTAAAAGGATTTTTTGGATTCAATTTAATTGCATTTATTTGCAAAAGCAATTCGGCGGTTTTCTCGGCGGTGTCTCTATTAAAAATCATAGATACAAATGTATAAAGTTTTTGTAAACGATAAACCTTTTTTCTTAACAAATGAAATTGTTAAAGAAACAGATTTCCAATTCTTTTTGTTAGAAAGCACCGACATTAAGAAGCTGGTGATTAATATGTTTAACAACAAAATCAAAAAATGTTATTTGTATTATCCTGATGAGAAAGTTATTCTGAAAAAACTAAAGGAAAAAATTCCTGTGCAACGCGCTGGCGGCGGTTTGGTTTACAATAAAAAAGGGGAAGTACTTTTTATATTTCGAAATGGTAAATGGGACTTGCCGAAAGGAGGAAAGGAGAAGCGAGAAAAGATGAAATTGACCGCTATGCGAGAAGTAGAAGAGGAAACAGGTGTTAACAATTTGATCATAACCAAGAAACTTCAAAAGACCTATCACATTTTTAAACGTAATGGCATTTACAAGCTGAAAATTACGCAGTGGTATGAAATGAAAACTGATTTTGAAGGAACTCCCGTAGGACAACTCGAGGAAGGCATCGAGAAAGTGGCGTGGCTCAATCCGGAGCAAATTCAAGAAGCGATGAAAAATTCTTACGAAAATATCAAACTGGTTTTTGAAGAGGATCAACTCGTAAAATAGACCAATTCGAAATATTACTTTTCAATTCGGAATGGTTTACCTTTGGCAAATGAAAAACCACCATTCGAATAATATTCTCCTCAATTTAGGAATTGAGAGCCTCAACGAAATGCAACAGGCTGCTCAAGAAACTATTCTTAACGATACCAATGTTTTATTACTTTCTCCCACTGGTTCTGGAAAAACACTTGCTTTTTTGCTTCCTGTTTTTGAAATTTTAGAACCAGAAATTAAGGATGTGCAGTGCTTGATTTTAGTTCCTTCTCGTGAATTGGGACTTCAAATTGAACAAGTTTGGAAGAAAATGGGAACTGATTATAAAGTAAATGTATGTTATGGCGGCCATTCCATAGATACCGAAATCAAAAACCTAAGCAATCCACCCGCGGTTTTGATTGGAACTCCAGGAAGAATTGCGGATCATTTAGAACGAGGAACATTCGCTACAACTAGTATTTTAACGTTAGTCTTGGACGAGTTCGATAAATCTTTGCAACTCGGATTTCATGAGGAAATGTCATTCATCATCAGTAAGTTAACCAAAATAAACAAACGTGTTCTGGTATCGGCAACTTCCGATATCGAAATCCCAAAATATACGCGCGTAACAAATCCCACCGTTTTGGATTTTATTCCAGAACAATCAGAAAATCAACAATTATCAACGGTAATGGTTGTTTCAAAAGAAAAAGATAAAATCAATACCTTATTTCAATTGATTTGTTCTTTAAAATCTGAATCTGCCTTAATTTTTTGCAATCACCGAGATGCGGCAGAACGTATCAGCGACACTTTAAACGAAAAAGGAATTTACGCTACGTATTACCACGGAGGCATGGATCAAGACGAACGCGAACGTGCGCTGATTCAATTCCGGAATGGAAGTGTGACTTATTTGGTGACAACGGATTTAGCCGCGCGAGGTTTGGATATTCCAGAGATGAAGCACGTGATCCATTATCATTTGCCTTCTAAAGAGGATGAGTTTACCCATCGCAATGGACGAACTGCAAGAATGCTCGCGTCTGGAACCGCTTATGTACTTATTCACGAAAGTGAAAAGAAATTGGATTATATCGATTACAGTATGAAAGTTCTGAAAGTTGATGGGGCGGCTACATTGCCCAAACCACCGCAGTTTCAAACCATTTACATTAGCGGAGGAAAGAAGAATAAATTAAACAAAATCGATATTGTGGGTTTCTTTTCTCAAAAAGGAAAATTAGAAAAAGGCGACTTGGGACTGATCGAAGTCAAAGATTTTATCTCGTTTGCTGCGGTCAAAGCAAAGAAAGTTCCTGATTTACTGCGCTTGATTCGCGATGAGAAAATGAAAGGCAAGAAGTTTAAGATTGAAGTGGCAAGAAAAGTTGTTAAGAAAGAGGACTATTAGACACGGCTGCGCCTTTGGACACGCTTCGCTATAGAAAAAAGCGACTTCAATTTGAAGTCGCTTTTTTATACTAAGTTTTTTTTGGCCAAAAATCCATATGCGTAGGCGTGTCCAAAGGCGCAGCCGAGTCTTAAAATCTATTTTTTCACCCGCACTGAATCAGGCACCAAAAGCTCATATTCACCGCCATTTCGAATCACATCTCTAACGATACTCGAACTGATATAAGAGGTTTTAGAAGCTGTCAATAAGAACACGGTTTCGATCTTAGAAAGCTTTCGGTTGGTGTGCGCAATCGCTTTTTCGAATTCAAAATCCGCTGGGTTTCGCAAACCCCGTAAAATGAAATTCGCTTTCAGTTTTTTACATAAATCAATCGTCAAACCTTCATAAGTGACTACCGACACGGTGGGCTCATCTGCAAAAGAAGCTTCGATAAATTGTTTTCTTTCCTCAAGGGAAAACATATATTTTTTTTCTGCATTGATACCAATCGCGACCACAATTTCGTCAAATAGCGGAATACTTCGCTTGATAAGGTCGTAATGCCCTAAAGTGATGGGGTCAAAGGATCCGGGGAATATGGCTTTTCTCATTTTCTAGAGTTGCTGAGTTACGAGTGGCTAAGTTACTGAGTTTTTTCTTTTAGGAGCTATTTCCTGCTCTCCATTACAATCTTTTGCAGCGAACGCCGCTACAAAAGGATTTTCATTGCGATCAGGGCTAGGGTTTCAAGTATACAATGATAATCTCAGAAACTCAGAAACTCAGGTTCTCAGAAACTCAATCACTATTGCAAAGCCAACTCAATCGCATTTGTAAACAAATCTTCTAATGAAATTCCAGCTTCTTTGGCTTGTTGTGGAATTAAACTCTCCGTCGTCAATCCTGGAATGGTATTCATTTCTAACATATAAGGTTCTCCATCCACCAAGATAAATTCACTTCTAGAAAAACCTTTCATATTCAAGATTTCATAGGCGCGTTTGGCAACAGCATTGACTTTTTCAGCGATGTCAGCCGGAATTCGAGCGGGCGTGATTTCCTGTGATTTCCCTAAATATTTGGCTTCGTAGTCAAAGAAATCATTTTCAGAGACGATTTCGGTTATCGGCAAAACGGTGATTTTTCCTTTGTAATTAATAACGCCGACAGAAACTTCGGTTCCATCTAGGAAACTCTCGATGATGATTTCATTGTCTTCTTTATAGGCAACTTCAATGGCGATGGGCAATTCGGCTTCAGTTTTTACTTTGGAAATTCCGAAACTAGATCCGGATTTGTTGGGCTTCACAAAACAAGGCAAACCGACTTTACTTACGATTTCACTGGTATTGATGGTTTCGCCTTTATTCAAATAGTATGAGGTTGCGCATTTGATTCCGTATGGCTTTAAAACTGACAACATATCTCGCTTGTTGAAAGTCAATGCCGCTTGATAATAATCGCAAGAAGATTGCGGCAAATGAATCAAGTTGAAGTACGCTTGCATCAATCCATCTTCACCAGGAGTTCCGTGAATGGCGTTAAAAACCGCATCGAACTTGATTTTGTTCCCATCGACAGTAACCGAAAAATCATTTTTGTCAATAGGATATTCGTTATTATTGTCATCAACATACACCCATTTTTCTTTCAAAATGTGAATTCGAAATCCCTTGTACTTGGATTTGTCTAGAAATTGATATACGACGTTGCCGCTTTTGAGAGAGATTTCAAATTCGCTGGAATAGCCGCCCATGATGATGGCAATGTTTTTCATTGGTGTGGAATTGTTTATATGTTTAATCGTTGATTCGTTTAATCGTTTAATCGTTGATTTGTTTAATCGTGTAATTGGGAGGCGGTTTAACGGTTAGACGATTAGACGATTCAACCCTAGCCCCGTCCTTTTGCGCCGTTGTTTACTTCGTCAATTCGCTCCGCTCGTGTGGCGCGAAAGATTTAGCGAATAGCGGGAAATAGCTCCTAAAATCAAAACAAAATTATCATTTTTTTTCAAACAAAATGCCGCTTCTATTTTTATATCTTTGCCAAAATATTTTACCAATGAGTTTAAAGGAATATCTTAAGAGTCGGACTTTCTTATTTCAAATGCTAATTGCGATGGCGATCATCGGCGTGCTGGGTTATTTGTTTATGCATTGGTTGACTTATACCACAGATCACGGGAATGAGATTACCGTACCGAATTTGCAAAAACTGAGCGAGTTGCAGGTCGAGGAGAAGTTGGATGATCTCAATTTAGATTATGTGCTTTTGGATAGCGTAGATTATAATCCAGATTTTCCAAAGCATACCGTGGTTGAGCAAGACCCGATTGCGGGATCGAAAGTGAAGGAAGATCGAAAAATTTATATCAAGATTAATTCTTCTGGATTCACCACAGTGAAGATTCCGAATTTAATTGAAAAAACATATCGTCAAGCGGTTCCTACATTGAAAGCTCTTGGACTAGAGGAAGGCACAATTACTTACAAACCATATTTGGGTAAAGACATGGTTTTGGAAATGCGTTGGAATGGCAAGAAGTTGAATCCTGGAGACAAAGTATTTAAGTCGTCAAAAATCGATTTGGTTCTTGGAGATGGTAAAGTAGGTTTTGACGACACTGAATTGGACAGTATTCCACCAACTGATGAAACTCCAGTCAATGCAAACTAACGAAGACAGTCCAGAATTAGAAGACGAATTATACGAGCATTTTCGTTTTGAAGTTCCGAAAGGGCAATTGCTTTTGCGTATTGACAAGTTCTTGATGAATTTGATTCCGAATGCGACTCGAAATAAGATTCAGCAAGCAGCTACGAATGGTGACATTTATGTGAATGATGCTCCAGTTAAGTCGAATTACAAAGTAAAACCTTTAGATGTAGTTCGAATTCTTTTATCGCATCCGCCGTTCGAAAACAGAGTTGATCCAGAAAATATTCCATTAGATATTGTATATGAAGATGATGCGCTGTTGCTCATCAACAAACCACCTGGTTTGGTGGTGCATCCTGGTCACGGGAATTATACCGGAACTTTGGTCAACGCTTTGGCGTATCATTTTGAGAATTTACCATTGAATAGCAGCGAACGTCCTGGTTTGGTGCATCGCATCGACAAAGACACTTCTGGACTTTTGGTTATCGCCAAAACCGAAGCGGCCATGACCCATTTAGCGAAGCAATTTGAAGCGAAAACTTCAGAAAGGGAATATATCGCCATCGTTTGGGGAAATGTAAAAGAAGACGAAGGAACGATTGAAGGTAACATCGCACGCCACGTGAAAGACCGCATGCAAATGGCGGTTTTTGCTGATCCAGAAATTGGAAAACCAGCAGTTACGCATTATAAAGTTCTAGAACGTTTCGGATATGTAACCATGGTTTCTTGTATATTAGAAACCGGACGAACCCATCAAATTCGGGTACATATGAAACATATCGGACATCCTTTGTTTAATGATGCGCGGTATGGTGGTGATTTGATTTTGAAAGGAACGACTTTTACCAAATACAAGCAATTTATTGATAATTGTTTTAAGATTTTGCCTCGACAAGCTTTGCACGCCAAGACTTTAGGATTTGTGCATCCGACAACCGGCGAAATGATGCGTTTTGATACCGAATTGCCCGAAGATATGAAAGAGCTCATAGAAAAATGGCGCGGTTATTCGAAATCGAATGCGGCAGGTGAGGAAGAGGATTGATTTTAAGACTATAAGATTGTAAGATTTGTTTATAGTCTTACAGTCCTGCAGCAAAAGTATCGCCTTGTTTTATATCTCCAGATTTAAATCCACGATTAAACCAATTCATTCTTTGTTCAGAAGTCCCATGAGTAAAACTATCGGGAACAACGTGTCCTTGCATTTTGCTTTGAATGGCGTCGTCTCCTACAGCATTGGCGGCACTTAAGGCTTCTTCGATATCGCCCGTTTCCAGCACCTGATTCATGTTTTGGTTATAATGCGTCCATAAGCCGGCATAAAAATCGGCTTGTAGTTCAAGGGCAACCGATAATTTATTAGCCTCGGCTTCCGATTTTCCGCTTTGTAATTGTCGCACTTTCGCGGACGTTCCCAGCAGCGTTTGCACATGGTGGCCGACTTCGTGAGCAATGACATAAGCAATGGCAAAGTCACCACCTTGGGCGCCAAAACGTGACTTAAGTTCTTCGAAGAAGGCTAAGTCCATGTAGACTTTTCGATCTGCTGGACAGTAAAATGGACCCGAAGCAGCAGTGGCGGAACCACAACCTGTTTCTACATTGCTAGTAAATAAAACCATTTTTGGTTCTTCATAGGTGAGGTTGTTTTCCTGAAATATTTTTCGCCACACATCTTCCGTATCAGCAAGTACAGTTGCCGCAAATTCTCCCAATTCTTTCTGCTCGGGCGTTAATGCAGTTGTTTGTTCGGTTTGTTGTCCTTGATTTTGTTGCAGTTGTTCTAAAACAGGTGTTAACTGCTGTGCACTTTCACCACCGAAGGTATTGATTAGTAAAATAATGATTCCTAAAAGACCACCGCCAATGGCAATCTTACCGCCTGAAGACCCGCGTCGGTCTTCCATATTATCACTTTGTCTTCTGCCAATCCACTTCATAATTGTTCGCTTTTTTTATTGTCTTACTACACTGAAACCCATTTCGCAATAACCAATTCGAGTGTGTCTTTTATGATGGGTTTTGATGCATAATCATCCATACCAACTTCAAGGCATTTTTCTCTTTCTCCTACAACGGTTCCGGCGGTAAGTGCTATAATTGGAATTCTTACCGTCTGCAATTCTCGAATTTTTTTCGTCGCTTCATAACCGTTCATGTTTGGCATTTGTACGTCCATAAAGATAATATCGACGTCATTTTCTTTGAATTTTTCAATCGCGTCTAAGCCATCGACGGCTTCTATTATTATGGAGTTTGGCAGAATTTGCTTAATCAATGTCTTCGCCAACAGCATGTTAATTTTGTTGTCTTCAGCAATAAGAACGTTGAAAGTTTTTGTGAAATTTTCGTTTGGTCCTTTTGTTTTTTCCTCTTTCAACACGGTGGTCTTGGCCACTTTTGTTTTAGATTCGTTGGCTGTTTTTAACGCAACATCAAAGAAAAACTCGCTACCTTCTTTATAAGTGCTAATCAACTGTAAATGGCTGTCCATTAAGTTGAGAATTTGATTTGAAATTGATAATCCTAAGCCTGTTCCTCCAAATTTTTTCGTTGTTGAAGAATCTTCTTGTGAGAATGCTTCAAATATTTTTTCTTGATTGTTCTTTTTGATTCCAATTCCAGAATCTTTTACGCTGAAACGAAGCATTACTTTATCATCATGAATACTCTTGAATGCAATATTGAACTCGATTGTTCCTTTTTCAGTAAACTTAACGGCATTGCTGAGAAGATTTATCAATACTTGTTTGAGTCTGATGTAGTCAATATAAATTGTTTTTGGCACTTTCGGATCGATATTTAACACCAATTGCAGCTGCTTTAAATTAGCTTCATATTTGACCAATTCGATGACTTGATGTGCCAGGTCAATCACATTATATTTTTCGATATTCAGTTCTAGTTTACCAGATTCTATTTTGGAGAAATCAAGAATATTGCTAATGACTTCCATCAATAAATTAGCAGATTGATTGATGGTATTCATGTATTGCTTTTGGAAATCTTCCAATTCAGTTTTCATTAATAAATCCGTGAATCCAATAATACCGTTTAATGGTGTTCGGATTTCATGGCTCATATTTGCTAAAAATTCCGATTTCGCTTTGTTGGCTGCTTCAGCAATTTCCTTCTCCTTGATGATATTCTCGGATAATTTTCTTTCGGTAATATCGATAAAAATCCCACCGATATACTTGATTTTTCCATCTTTTAAAATTGGTTCTCCGAATTCTTCTACCCAAACAATTCTTCCGTCCTTATGAAGAATGCGATAGATGAGATGAATTTTCTTCTTTTCATTGAAGAGTTTTCGGGCAACGTCTGCGAAATCTTCAATATCATCAGGATGCACCAAATCGATATAGTAGCGTTTGTTTTCTAGAAATTCAGATTTTGCGTAGCCCGTTAGTTTCTCAATTTCGTCGTTCAGATAAATCTTCGACCATTTTTCATCATAATTGGAGAGATAAACTGTTCCCGGAATGTTATTGGCTAAAAGTCTAAATTTTTCCTCACTTTGGTGGATTTCATTTTCGTTGTCTAATCTTTCGAGTGAGGACGAGATATTGCTAGATAAAATCTGTAAGATATTGACTTCGTCTTCGGTCCAATATCTTTCTTCATTACAAACATCCATACCGATGAAGCCTATAAACGTATCTTTTTGGAAAAGCGGGAAAATCAAAATCGACTTGATTTCATTGGCTATCAATAATTGTTTTAGGACGCCATCATTCAAATTTCGCGTATTGGCTTTTACAGATTTCCGTAATTTGGCTTTGGCCACAATTTCATGGAAATCTTCGTGCGAAAAGTATCGTAATTTAGTGATTTGAAGTTCGATATTTTCTCTTCCCCATTTGTATTTTTGATGGAATAAATTGGTGCTTTTATCATTTTCATAATAATACAAATGATCAACATCAATCGCTTTTCCTATAATTGGGAAGGCTTCCCTGAAAATCTCGATTTTTTCTTTAGTGTTGATAAATTTTTCCGTGCACATAACCATCGCGGAAAGTAATTCGCTTTTATAAACCAGTTTTCTTTCTGATTCAATTCGCATTTGTGACTCGATTGCAATGACAATCAAATCTGTTATGGCTCGTGCAAATGTGATATCTTCATTATCCCAATTTTTAATTTTTTCTATCTGTTCAAAACAAACAATTCCCTTGAGTTGACCGTTGATAAAAATGGGCGTATCCAATAGCGAAAAAATCTTATTTTTTTCAAAATAATCTACGAATAGCTCTTTTGTAAAGTCATTGTGAATGGCATCACTAGCAACAATCTGCATTTCGTTTTCAATCGCATGAAAATAGTTTGGATATTGTTCTTGCCTTAAAACAAAACCTTTCTCAAATTTGTTCTTTTGTTCTTCAAATAGATTGATACATTTGATTTTATCAGGATAATATTCCCAATAACTGGCTCTTTTTGTGTCCATTGCTCGACACGCAGTTTCTAAAAATTCTTTGAGAATACTATCAAAATCTTCCGAAGTGGAGTAACTTTTGGACATCAAAGCTTTGAGAACTTCATTGTATTTCGAAAGCTTAGTTTGACTGTTTTGTTTTTCTAATTCGATGTTCTTGAGCACAGAAATATCTCGAGCAATAGCCGAAAAGCCAATAACTTCTCCAGCATTATTTTTTCTGTAATTTACTTTCTCAGAAACCCATAGTAAGCCACCATCTTTTTTGATAATAGGAAACTCTACCGTGGCACTATTCGCATCATTAAAATCAGTAGTATTGAGGAAATGATTTACTTTTTCAACATAATCAGGATGAATATATTTTGAGTAATTGGTGCCCATAACTTCTTTCAGGCTGTATCCCAGTATTTTTTCGCTAAATTCATTGATAAAAGTAAAATCGCCTTTGACATCGGTTTCGTAAATAAAGTCGTTGGCTGTTTGAATCAAGCTTTTATACTGATCTTTCGCAATAATTTCTTCGGTAACATCTTGGCCAATACCGATTACTAAATTATCGGTAAATTTTTTGTCTTTCCACTGAATGTATTTGTATTGCCCATTTTTACATTTTAGTTTTCGGACATGTAGTCGGTTATCGATGTACTCTTCGTGATAATCTTCGCCAACAAAATCTGGATCTTCGGTGAGTGTCCAAAATCCAAAACCAAGAACTTCTTCCGGCGTATAGCCCAGAATTTCGACGATAGATTCACTACAAAAAGAAACTTCTCCCATTTTATTTGTCGCGATGATGAGTGAGTTCCCTTTGTGAACAATCTCGTTACTAAATCGAAATTTGTTTTGGGTGTTTAGATAAGTGATATATTGAACGTAATGAATGAAACCAATCAAAAAGCAAAAGTTTGCAAGAATAATTAAAGTTTGGAAAGGAATCCATTCAAAAATGAATGAGCAGCTAATAAATACAATCACGTAAAGCAAAAACATCCAATATAGTTTTATTGGACGAATAACTTGTAAGGAGAAGAAAAAGGATACGATAAAGCCTATTAATGTTACATCGTCATAATCTAAGAGCGCTAACTTCGATGCCATTTTGGTCATGTAGGCAAAGAAAAAAATGATAAAAATGCTTTGAACATTTCTGTTAAACCATGTGATTTTCTTACTCAAAAGGTATATTATAATCGAGGAAATTCCTAACACGAAATTTGTTCTTAACGGACTTGATGTTCGAATTGAGTAAATTTCAAGAAGGATTTCAAAAATGATTAATAAAATGCCGACAAAAAGAAAGTATAATTGGTATTCTTTGGTGGTAGATTCTTGCTCAGTACTGGTTTCTAATTCATTATTAGTAAACCGTTTGTTTATTTTGACAAAACTGTACACTAACAGGGCAACAAGAACTATTAAAACAGGAACAATAATCCACATGAGATATAGACTTATTGAAAAGTATTTATTCAATTCAAAGGGCTCAAGAGAATAAAAAAGTATCTTATTCAATATATTCATTGTCCGTCTATTAAGTAAAAATTTTTACGGTAGTTTTATCAAGGTTTTTTCTTTTGGAGTCTTCAAAACACGCGATTTTTTTACTCGAAAGTAGTAGTGTTTTCGTTGAACTCTTCTTCCGCATTTTCTGGTTCTTCATCATCAATTGCCGTTGCATAAATACTGTAGGTGATTGCACTAAGTATTGGCATGGTAAAAACGATTCCGATACATAAAGCAAAAATGCCAAGCATACAAAAAAGCCCAGCTACAATTAATAGTCCTAATAGGATAAAGAACTGCTTAGAAACAACAGTGATGCTGCCTTGTATAGCATCTAGTGGTTTTAGATCACCAAAGACGATTAACGGTACGGTTAGGAACGTCATAAATGAAAAAAGTAAATTGACCACTACACCAAGAAATTTGTAATCAACCAATTCTAGTCCAACCGCTACTAAAGTAGTAAAGCTACTTAAGATCATTGTGGCAGCGAAAATATCTTTAAAATAGGAACTGCTATAATATTCGAATGCGGTTCCGATGGAGAACTCTTCGTTTTTGGAAGCATTTCTCGCCATTTTAACTAAGCCAGCATTAAATGGACTAGTTAGTGATGTAAACAGTATCATAACAACCATATAGACAAGAATACCAACGGCAGAAAAATTTGCGATGGTGAAATTTTGAAGATCAACGAGATCTATTCCAAAACCGATTATCCCGATCACAAGTCCTCCTCCTACGATAACAAGGAGTAGTATGTACAGTAAAAATGCTATACCGCCATTTATAGCAATTTTTTTGTAAGTCTCGAACGCGTGGTTGAAAACCGTTCCAAAGTCAAGATCGTATCCATGTAATTTAATGTTTTCAATCGCCTCTTTAGTGTTTTTCATTATAAATTGCTTTAGATATTTTGATTATCAATAATACGATTTTATTTTTAATTATAACCAATTAAGGAGTTTACGAACCCAATTAATTTTGTCCCGATACGGTGCATAACGAATAGGAATATCAAGCCAATTGGCTTTTTTTACAATTGATTT
>JBIKRP010000228.1:0-4418 GCA_044349145.1 Flavobacterium sp. | reverse complement strand
ATTTTCCCTTCTGTTATCCAGTTCCGAACTGTGAGTTCAGATACTCCAGATAGTAATGCTAAAGATTTTACTGAATGAATTTTTTCAGTTACTTCTTTTGGCTTGTTCTTAATTTCCAATAGTAGATTTTCAATCGTACTTAATCGACTTTCGATTGTGTCAAATGGATTGCTCATATTTAATATTTTATATTTTAATACTCGACTTTCAAGTATCTACATATAAGACGTGTATATTTGTATTATGTTTTTTATTTACTATTTTATAAAATTTACATAATTAGTTATAAAACAAATAGTTATACTTTAAAAATAATATACTAATTTACAATATTTAATATACTTATTTACACTATGATTAGTAAGAAATATGATACTCCAGAAAAATGCAAAAGAATACTTATGCTAGTAAGCAACAATGATTTTGTTTGCTATAAGTGTAAAAGCATTGAGTATTATAAAGGAATCGATTATGAAAAAATCTGCAAAGAATGTAAAGCAAAAACAAGTATTACTAGAAGTACAATGTTCCACAATGTAAGATTTGGAATAGTAAAAGCATTTGGAATTGCAGATGCATACTATAAGTCGGGATATACTCTTTCAAGTTACCATGTAGCCAAAAATTATGGTATAACACAAAAAACATCGTGGATTTATTTGAAGAAAATCGTGGAAAATAAGAATTATGTTGAAATGATTTTTTCTACAAAAAGGGAAGGAGTTAGCATTTCGTTGGATGATGTGCATAAACTTCAAATGTTTCTTGATATGGAAAGTGCAAGAAAAAAAATTGAATAGTTAAGAAAGTTAGAAAAGTTAGGTTTTTTCGTGTGAGTATTGCTACTTTTTTTTAACTGTAAATACTTTTCAACCAAGATTAAAACAACTAAAATGGCAACTGTATATATAAAACCCTATAAATCAAATACTTATAGGGTTTTTTGTGGAGTCGGGGAGAGTCGAACTCCCGTCCAAACAAGCAACTAAAGAGCTTTCTTCACGTTTATTCCCTGTTTGAATTTTCGACGTTGGGCTAGGACAGGAACAACCACCAAACGCTTATCTTCTTTATTTTTCGTCACCGTCTCGAAGCCAAACGATGCTTAGGTTCCTATTTACGATTCACCTAAACCGACCGCCAAGAACCAAGGCTTTCGAGGTGAATCTCACTTTCCTACCTGGTAGGACGTGGCTAATCTTACTATAATTCAGATTATGCAGCAAGAGCGTAGTTTCCTTCGCCGTGTAAAGTTTTGAGACATGGATTTACGAGATTTGTCTCCGTTCTCGACGTGCTTACTGTTCAATTCGACTTGCTGTCAAAACCAGTCGACCCCAATTTTAATTATGAATTACGAATTAACAATTACGAATTAATAACTGGATGCAAATATAGAGATAAAGTGTTGGTTGTTTTAGTTACAGAAGCGTTAAATGTTAACCTAAGCTTTCAATTTGTAATTCGTAATTAATAATTCGTAATTATCCTCAGGAGCCGGGAACCTGCTATACGCTAAATCTTTTGTTCTGAACCCCAGAACAAAAGGATACCGCTTCTATCAGGGCTAGGTTATGATCTTAACAAGAAAACTTTCCTTAAGCAAATAAAAAATACACACACAAACAAGTTGCTATTTTTTAAATAAACATCAACTTCAATCTAAACTAATTATCAATTATCAATTAAATCAGTCTTCATCCCCAAATTCAAAAGGATAATCTCCAAAAACCGGCGCTAACTTTCTAACCGCGTATATGTTTTTATTGAATTTATTCGAAAGTGCAATAATTGTTACGCCTTCTTTCATCAAAGAGATGTACGACGAGGTATTTCCATGCCACCAACCATTGTGAAACACAAATTTCTGTCCCGTTTCCCATTCAATCAGCCTAACGCCAAGGCCATAGTTTTTAGTGCCCTTGCGTTCATTGCTGTAACCCACGTAAATCTGGTCACGCAGCTTTTTATGAAGAAACGTTGGCGCTTTTCTCGCCATATCAAACTTCAATAAATCTCTTGGCGTCGAATAAATGTTTTTATCCCCATAAACGGCATCTAAATAGTCATAGGCCAAACGCATATTGCTCGCTTTATAAGAAGGAATCGCTGTTTCTAAGTGTTTGTCGTACTCAAAAACGTATGTATCTGTCATTCCTAAGGGATTGAAAATCATTTCCTTCATCGCCTCTGGATAAGACATTTCCGTAACCTTTTCAATGATAGAAGCCAAGACTGCGTAATTGGTATTGCAATAAGCAAATCGAGTATCTGTGGTCGATTCCAATTGGATATTCTTTTCAGTAAATAAATTCAGTATGTCTTGATTTGTCAACGTTTTATGTCTGTCCCAAACGCCTTTATCTTCTGTAAAATAGGCGTAATTTCTTAGTCCACTTCTATGGTCTAATAAAGTACGAACGGTAATTTCTGGATAGGGAAAATTATCTAAGATAGTATTTACTTTCTGGTCCAATCCGATTTTGTTTTGGTTAATCAACAACAAAGCGGCAGTGGCAGTCAATACTTTGCTTACCGAGGCAATATGAAGTGGCGTGTTTTGCGCAATAGCAATGTCTTGTTCTCTATTTCCTACTCCTTGATATTTTTCATAAATGATTTGTCCGTCTTTGGCCACTAGAAAACTAAAGTTGTTATTTTCGTTGCTCCAATATTTGCCGCAATATTTTTCTACAGACGCTTTTTTACTAGAGAGATAGGAATTTTCCAATTTTGAATATTGCACTTTGGATGGAATCATCGTGGGTAATCCTTTTTCGTTTACACCAATTGCTTCTGATTCGCTGCGCTCTTGTCGGGTGCAAGTAATCATTAAAACAATAATACTAATGAGAAATATATAGTAGAAAAATTTTGTTGACTTCATATTAAATTGCTTGAAGAGCAAATATAGAGAAACAAATCTACGAGAATTCTGACGTATTTTTTGGTTTATGAACATTTTATTAACCATTTCTTAGGTTTTGAGAGAAGCCTATTTTTTTAAGAAAAAAAGTTTTGAAAACGTTGTAGTTATGGTTTACATTTGGTGCCGTTAAAAAAATCCCCAGTCTATGAAATTCGGAATTATCAAAGAAAGAAAAAACCCACCCGACCGTCGTGTTGTCTTTACACCTGAAGAATTGGCGCGTATGAAAATCGAGCATCCTGAGGCACAAATCAAAGTAGAACATTCAGATATTCGTGTTTTTCCAGACGAAGAATACAGTGAGTTAGGCATTGAAGTTGCCCATGATATGACGGATTGCGACGTGCTTTTTGGTGTCAAAGAAGTTCCTATTGAGGCGTTAATTCCAAACAAAAAGTACTTTTTCTTCTCGCACACGCTTAAAAAACAGACCCACAATCGAAAGTTATTGCAAGCTATTTTAGAAAAAAAAATCGATTTGTATGATCACGAGACGATTGTAGATGCCCAATATAAAAGACTAATTGGCTTCGGAAGATATGCTGGAATAGTTGGTGCTTACAACGGATTACGCGCTTTTGGTATGAAGTTCGAATTGTTTGCCATTCCAAAAGCAGAAACGCTTTCTAGTAAGGAAGATCTCATTACAAGATTAAGACGTCAAGTGTTGCCACCTATCAAAATCGTCCTGACAGGTCACGGAAAAGTTGCCATGGGCGCTAAAGAAATCCTCGACGGAATGAAAATAAAAGAAGTTTCCATCGACAATTATCTTACTAAGAATTACTCTGAACCAGTTTATACGCAGATTGACGTCATTGATTATTATAAAAGAAAGGATGGTCAAATAGCAACAAAAGAAGACTTTTACGCACATCCGACGGAATACACTTCCAATTTCGAACGATTTACTAAAGTTTCGGATATTTTTATGGCAGGTCATTTCTATGGTAATGATGGTCCTGAAATTTTGTCTCAATCGATGCTGCAAGCGGTAGATTGTAAAATTAAAGTAGTGGCTGATATTTCATGTGACGTGGAAGGACCCATTGCTTGCACGTTGAAAGCATCGACCATCGCTGATCCTTTCTTTGGTTATTTGCCATCTGAAAACAAAGAAGTTCCCTATACGCATCCCGGAGCTATTGTAGTGATGTCGGTTGATAATTTGCCTTGTGAATTGCCGAAAGATGCGAGCGAAGGATTTGGCGAAATGTTTATGAAGTACGTCATCCCAGCGTTCTTTAATGGAGACAAAGATGGCATATTAGAACGATCAAAAATGACAGAAAACGGAAAGCTCACCAAACGATTTGCGTATTTGCAAGACTACGTCGATGGAAAATAGACCATAGTAGAAATATCAAAAGAATCCTATTTAGTTTTTTCTAGGTAGGATTTTTACTTTCAGAAAAGTTGCTATCTTTAGTCAAATTTTTTTTATGAAATCTATCTTTTCGTTGTTCGTTTTGTTGCTGTTTAGTGTTGC
>JBIKRP010000227.1:0-4428 GCA_044349145.1 Flavobacterium sp. | reverse complement strand
TTCTTGGAAAGCCAGCGCCAAAAATATTGGTACTTACGCCCACCACCGTTCCTGTATTAAACATGGTGTTGATGCCACATTTGCTGTGATCGCCCATCATCAAGCCACAAAACTGCAATCCGGTTTTGGCGAAACTCTCAGTTTCATAACTCCACAATTTGACTTCTTCGTAGTTGTTCTTGAGATTCGAATTATTGCTGTCGGCGCCAATGTTGCACCACTCACCCAAAACTGAGTTGCCTAAGAAACCGTCGTGTCCTTTATTAGAGTAGCCGAACAATACGGAATTATTGACTTCTCCTCCAATACGGCAATGTGGACCAACAGTCGTGGCACCGTAGACTTTAGTTGCCAACTTGACTTGCGCTTCTTCGCACAAAGCAAATGGCCCACGAATGACAGAACCTTCCATGATTTCAGCATTTTTTCCTATATATATCGGTCCAGTCGAGGCGTTTAAAGTCACAAACTCCAACTTTGCGCCTTCTTCGATAAAAATGTTTTCGGGCGATATGACGTTGACACTTTTCGGAATCGGTTGCGATTTGCGGTCTTCAGTCAGCAATTCAAAATCTTCTCGCAGCGCCGCATCATTCTTTGAGAAAATATCCCAAGGATGCGCCACAAAAAGACAATCGTTTTGGTAATCTATAATTTCATATTTGTCGAAATCTACTTCCTCTTGCGTGTCTTGCGTATAAAAAGCGATGACTTCTTCGCCTTTAAAAATCGCTTGATTGGGCTCGAGGTTTTTGACCATCTCCGATAAAATATCATTTGGTAAGAAAGACGCATTGATCATGACATTTTCCTCCATTTCCACCATGGGATATTTTTCAGAAAGATATTCTTCCGTTAGTGTTGTGGTGGTGGTTCCTAAATGTTTTTCCCATTTTTCTCGAATGGTAAGAATTCCGATACGAATATCAGCCACTGGACGCGTGAAAGTAAATGGTAATAACGCATTGCGCACAGTTCCGTCAAATAGTATGTAGTTCATGGTGTTGATTCGGTTATTTGTTTAATCGTGTAATCGAAAAATAAAAATCTGTTTCAAAGTTTGTGAAAAAAATCCGTTCAGCAAAGCCTTATGCCAAAGTTTCTATTTTTATAAAGTTGAACTAGTATGAGTTTTAATTTGGCGGGATATTGATTACAATGATAAGTTTTGATTTTCAGCCACGAATCCACGAATTAAAAATATTAGAATTCGAGAATTCGTGGCTGAAAAAAATTTACAAACTTTTAGCTTAGTGCTGCTTTCAATCTTTTTGAAGCCAATAAAAAAGCCTCTCCAAACGGAAAGGCTTTCTTATATTTTGAACACTGTATTTCTTATTTACCGTGTTTAGCGTATTTAGTTTTGAATTTATCGATACGACCTGCAGTATCAATAAGTTTAGATTTACCAGTATAAAAAGGGTGAGAAGTTCTTGAAATCTCCATTTTCACGACAGGATATTCAACGCCTTCGTGTGTGATTGTTTCTCTTGTATCAGCAGTTGATTTAGTGATAAAAACTTCTTCATTCGACATGTCTTTAAATGCAACTAATCTGTAATTTTCTGGGTGAATTCCTTTTTTCATGATAAATTTTATTTTTCTTAATGGTTATAAGCTAGTTTTGCGGCTTCTCTCTAGAAAAGGTATAAACGCCTTATAACTTTTTACTATATTATTTTTGAGTTTGCAAATTTACACTTATTTTTTACAAATCAAATGTTTATTTGCTTTTTTTAAATGAATATCTGAAACATATTTTATAGTCTGTAAATTGGGAATTGTTATATTTGTAGCTTAAACGCTAATTCAATTACAAATGGAAGAATTAAGAAAAAACGCAGCGAGATACGGATTGTATTTAGGATTATTTGTTGTAGTGACAACAACATTGGTCTATGTACTCGATATTTCTTTATTTACAGCTTCTTGGTATGGACTGCTTAGCATGGCGATTATCATAATATTTGGAGCGTTTTCAGCTATACAAGCGAAGAAAAACAAAGGCGGTTTCCTGACTTTTAAAGAAACCTTTACCAGTTTCTTAGTTACGGTTTTGGTTGGATTATCTATTTCCACTGTGTTTTCGGTTTTACTATTTAACGTCATCGATCCCGAAGCGAAACAAATAATAACAGATAATGTAATCAAAATGACGACTGGAATGATGGAAAAATTTGGTACAAAACCAGCAGATATCAATGCAATCATAAAAGAAATGCAAAAAACAGACTCATTTGGAGTTGTAGGACAATTAAAAGGATTTGCATTTAATATTATTATTTACAGTATCATTGGTTTAATTACTGCATTAATCATCCGAAGAGAGCGTCCACAAAGTATCTAAATTAATGAATTTATCCATCGTCATTCCGCTTCTCAACGAAGAAGAATCCCTGCAAGAACTTCATGATTGGATTGTAACCGTTATGAAATCAAACAATTACACTTATGAAGTATTATTTATTGATGACGGAAGCACCGATAATTCTTGGTCGATTATTGAAAAGTTATCAACTGAAAATCCAAATATAAAAGGCATTCGTTTCTTAAAAAACTTTGGTAAGTCGCAAGCATTGCACGCTGGTTTTGCCAAAGCACAAGGTGATGTCATCATTACCATGGACGCGGATTTACAGGACAATCCGGAAGAAATTCCAGAGCTGAATGAAATGATTGTAAATGGTGGATTTGACCTTGTTTCAGGCTGGAAGAAAAAACGTTACGATTCTGTGGTGTCCAAAAACTTGCCTTCCAAATTATTCAATTGGGCGGCGAGACAAACTTCGGGAGTGCAGTTGAATGATTTCAATTGTGGACTCAAAGCTTACAAAAACATCGTGGTAAAAAATATTGAAGTATCGGGAGAAATGCACCGATATATTCCTGTCTTGGCGAAGAACGCTGGGTTTTCTAAAATTGGAGAAAAGGTGGTCAAACACCAAGCACGAAAATATGGAGAAACCAAATTTGGTATAGAACGCTTCATCAATGGATTTCTAGATTTGATTACCATTTGGTTCTTATCTCGCTTTGGAAAAAGACCGATGCACTTATTTGGCGCACTAGGTGTTTTGATGTTTGTGATTGGTTTACTTTCGACGACGTTTATTATTGCACTAAAATTGATCAAATTGTACGCTGGTTTAGAAACAATCTTGGTTACTGACAACCCTTTATTTTATATTGCATTAACCACGATGATTATTGGGACCCAATTGTTTTTGGCGGGTTTTTTAGGCGAGATTATTTTGCGAACGAAGAATAATGAAGAGCGGTATAAAGTTTCGGATGAAATCAATTTTTCAAAATAATTTATTTCTTTAAGGTCACAATTTGTGACCTCAAACTTTTAAAAATAGATGGAACTGGAAGTTATCCAAAACAAAATATTTGAAATACGTGAATGCAAAGTCATGCTAGATTTTGATTTAGCATTACTTTATAATTTTGAAAACAAAAGACTTAAAGAAGCTGTTCGTAGAAATGCAAATCGTTTTCCAGAGGATTTTATGTTTGAACTTACTAAAATAAAATACGATTCTTTAAGGTCGCAAATTGCGTCCTTTAAGAATGGTAGAGGTCAACATTTAAAATATCTTCCTTTCGCCATTACCGAACAAGGTATCGCCATGCTTTCGAGTGTATTGAAAAGTGAGAAAGCCATCGAAATCAACATCTCAATTATTAGAGCTTTTGTAATGATGCGACAATTTACGTTGAGTTATAGTGAATTAAAAACCAGAATTGAAGAAATAGAAAATCAATTTCCCGATATTTACAAAGCGTTAAATTATTTGGTAGATAAAGACAAATTAGGCAACAACACGAAGGAAAGAGTTAAAATTGGTTACAAAAAGTGATTTTGAAACCGATGCCCTAGCCCTGATGGCAGCGGTTATCCTTTTGAGCTAAAAAAAGCCCCTCGACTGCGCTCGGGCTGACAAGCGAAAAAGATAAGAGCGAACAGCAGGATTAAGCTCCTAAAAAAATAGAATAGAAAAAATAGAACAAAGAAAATAGAATATTATCATATGGACATTCCACAAAACATCCTTGCAGCAGTCAACGAATGGCTCTCCCCTACTTTTGATGGGGCAACGCAAGAGGCAATAAAAGAAATGATGACAACCTCTCCCAAAGAATTAGAGGAGAGTTTTTATAAAAATTTAGAATTCGGTACCGGCGGAATGCGCGGTGTCATGGGCGTTGGAACGAACCGTATCAACAAATATACCTTAGGCAAAAACACCCAAGGCTTGTCGGATTATATGCATGAGGTTTTTCCAGGTAAATCCTTGAAAGTAGTTATTGCATTTGACTGTCGACATAACAGCGACACGCTGGCGAAAGTCGTAGCCGATGTATTTTCTGCCAATGGTATTAAAGTCTACTTGTTTTCGGATATGCGTCCGACTCCAGAATTGA
>JBIKRP010000226.1:0-4435 GCA_044349145.1 Flavobacterium sp. | reverse complement strand
ATATCGACGTTGTCCTTCCGCATAAATCGTATCAAAAGCCAGCGACGACTTTCCTGAGCCAGAGAGTCCAGTGATGACCACAAGTTTTTCTCGTGGAATAGAGATGTCAATGTTTTTGAGATTGTGGACGCGGGCGCCTAAAACTTCGATGGTATTTTCGGTATCTAGCATGATTTATTACTTCGTCAATTCGCTACCGCTCGGGTGGCAAAGCGCAAAGGTAGGTTTTCAATTGATAATGGACAATTTATTCCGCTACGCTACTTACAATTCGGCTGCGCCTCGGGTGATAATTGATAATTAGAAGAGCGCTAATCATAAATTAACACTTAAAATCGCGGCATAGTTGATAACAATTTGCAAGGAGTTGAAAGGTCTTGCGAAATATTCAATCGAATTTTGTCTTGACCACATTTAAAGCATAAATTTTAAAATGATTTATATCATATTTTATTCTTATTTAAAATTTTAATTTAGAGCACTTTAAATAGTAATGAGTACAATGAACGATTATTTTTTTATTCATTGCCCTAGGGTAAACTTCAATTGACTTGTTTTATAGCAAACAAACAAATTTCCTTAAACAAAACAACTAAAAACAAAACAGTATGAAAAATTTACAAAAAATCAAATTCAGTGTAGTAATGGCCATGTTATTTATGCTTACTACTTCTTCAATGTGCAGCAACGACGATGATAATACTCCGTCAAATGTCAACAATCCAAGTGATGTTATAAATGTCGTAAACAATGGAACTTGGAGAATTACTTATTACTATGATACAGACCAAGAAGAAACAAGTAATTTTAATGGTTACAATTTTACATTTGGAGCTAGTGATGTTTTAACAGCAACCAACGGAACAAATACCTATACAGGACTTTGGTCGGTTACAGATAGTAATAGTAATGATGATAGCCCAAGTGATTTAGATTTTAATATTGCTTTCAGCTCACCAGCACAATTTGAAGAACTTAGCGACGATTGGGAAATCATTGAAAAATCGGCAACAGTTATCAAATTAAAAGATGTTAGCGGCGGCAATGGTGGGACAGATTATTTGACGTTTACTAAGAATTAAAAACTCTTCTTTTTTTAGCTATGTAAGAAATACTATTCAATTGTCATCGCTTTTAATTTTTCGCGATAGGCTTCGAGTGCATTCGCTTTAGAAATAAAACCAAAGTATTTTCCGTTTTTAATAACAGGCAGAAAATTCACTTTGGTTTTTTCGAATTTTTCCATTACGATTTCCATGCTGTCGGTGGGATAGACAATGTCTAGTGGAGGAATCATGATTTCTTTGACAGGCGTGTATTTTACTTTGAAAGCGCTGAAGATAATCTCACGAATGTCATTGAAATGGACGATTCCTAGTAGTTTCTTTTCAGAATCGATTACAGCAAAAATTACTTGATTGGAGTGGGAAATCAAATCGACAACTTGCTCTAAATTATCTGCATCATGAATGGTTAAATAATCGGTTTGAATAATTTGCTCAGTTTCTAAAGTCGAGAGAATGTTTGTGTCTTTATTCTCCGTAAAAGCATGTCCTTTTTTGGCTAGGTTTTTCTTGTCGAGGGAATGTTTTTCGTAGCGTTTTGAAATTGCAAAACTAATTGACGAAACCATCATCAGCGGAATCATCAAATCGTAACCGCCCGTGATTTCTGCAATCAAGAAAATCGCTGTTAACGGTGCGTGAAATAAACCGCTCAGAATACCAGCCATTCCAACCAACGTAAAATTACTGATGGGCAAGTGCGCAATTCCTAGCGTGTTGATAATTTTCGAAAATAGGAAACCCGCATACGAACCCAGGAATAGAGAAGGAGCGAAGTTACCACCATTTCCGCCACTTCCTAAGGTGATTCCAGTCGCAAAAACTTTGAGCAATAAGGTCATTCCGATAAAAAGAATGAGCGCCCACGTATTGTTTCTGAATTCACTAAAAAGTGTGTTTTCTAATAATTGTTGTGGATTGTTTTCCGATAAAGTTCGAATGCTTTCGTAACCTTCGCCAAAAAGTGTAGGAAAAATAAAGATGATAATGGCTAGAATAGAAGCGCCAAAAAAGGCTTTTTTATAAGGTTTGAATCGTAATCGAACAAAGAAATGTTCGACTCGTTGAAAGTTCCGCGAATAATAAATAGCTATTAATCCAGTGAAGATTCCCAACAATAAATAATAAGGAATGTTATGATAATTGAAAGTTTGCTGTTGGTCAAAAGACAATAAAATAGATTCATCCAAAATAATGGCTGACACGAGCGCGCCGGTTGCTGCGGAAATCATAATTGGTGTGAAAGCTGAAATACTTACATCGACCAATAACACTTCGATTGCGAATAATACGCCTGCGATGGGCGCATTAAACGCAGCGGCGATTCCAGCAGCAACACCACAACCAATAAGTAGTGTTCGGTCTTTATAACTGAGTTTGTAGCGTTGCGCATAGTTAGATCCAAAAGCGGCGCCCGTAATTACAATCGGGCTTTCGAGTCCAGCGGAACCGCCAAGTCCAACAGTTAGTGAGCTGGTTACAATCTGCGCATACATTTGTTTCCGTGGAATGATACTCGCTTTTTTGGCCACAGCGTACAGAATTTGCGAAGTGCCTTTTTCGATGGTGCCACCTAAAAGTTTTTTAACTACAAAAACGGTGAGAAGAATTCCAATGACTGGCAATACACTATTAATAAAACTTAACTTGAGTATCCCATTGATGGAGGTGGCCGAAGTAAAAACCCAATGCGCAAATGTCTTTAGGACAATTACCGCAAATGCTGCAGAAATACCCACCAATACACTTGATAAGAACAAGAACTGCTTGGTCGACAGTTTGGTTTGTGACCAAGCGATGATACTTTCAATTTTGCGAATCGCTTTTTTAAACATTGGTTTGGACGAAAACGCTAATTTACGACTAAAATGAATTTAAGAAATGTTTTTTAAGGCTTCTTTGTTGCTGAGTGGTTTTAAGTTGGCTTGTTTTACAAATTCTTTTACTTCGTTTGGATAAAACTTGCCGTATTCTCGCAATGCCCAACCGATGGCTTTTTGAATAAAAAATTCTTTAGAATGGGCGTGTTTGATACATTCGCCAAAGAGAATTTTGGAATTTGTATTTTGCTTATAACTCAATTGAAAAAGAATGGCGGCGCGATTGAGCCACATATTGTTGGAGTGGGAAAATTGTTGAATGACTTTTTGGGTTTCGTTTGGAAATTCAACGAGATATTCTCCCAAAATATATTTGGAAATGGTGTCGACAGAATCCCACCAAGAATTAGTAATTAGAATTTTTTCGATGAGTTGAATATCGTCGCGTTGGTAGTTTTTCTTTAGGTTTTTGATGAGAATTTCGATGCCACAATAATGCATTTCACGTTCTTTGAAGGCGAACAATTGCAGTGCGATTTCACGAGAATTTTGTTTGACTTCATGCTGATGTTCCTGCCAAATCGCTTTGAAAATCAATCGTCTTTTGTCGGTTTTGATGCCGTAGAACGGAAAGTGATTTTTCATGTAGTTTTCCATGGGAATAGCGAGTTCTCTGGAACTGTTTTTTTGGAACGCTGTTTCTAGTGCGGTGATAAAACTCATCTTAAAATCCTTTTGCTGTATCATCCCCTCGGTAATCTGCACCGCCTTCTAATTGTCCGTTGGGTAGTTTTAGAATGGCATCGACTTTGCCAATGACCGGTGCGCTCTTTTCGTTTCCAAAATATCCTTTTTTTCGCAAACTGTACATCAAATTGGGAGCAAAGCTATTGGGTTCAAATAACACTTCATCAGGCAGCCATTGGTGATGAAATCTCGGTGTGTTGACGGCTTGCTGCATATTCATTTTAAACTCATACACATTTAAAATTGTTTGCAATACCGAAGTGATAATTGTAGAGCCGCCCGGTGATCCCAAGACCATTAACAATTTTCCTTTTTGTTCTACGATGGTCGGCGTCATCGAGCTGAGCATTCGTTTTTCAGGAGCGATGCTGTTGGCTTCTGCACCAATTAAACCGTACGAATTTGGTGTACCAGGTTTGGCGCTAAAGTCATCCATTTGGTTGTTGAAAAAGAACCCCAACTCTTCAGGATACAATTTAGATCCATACGCGCCATTGAGTGTTGTGGTTGCGGCAATCGCATTTCCTTCGGCATCAACAATCGAGTAATGTGTGGTTTCGTTGCTTTCAGAAATTGTGATATTTCCATGCGCTACCTGGGCAGATGGAGTGGCTTTATTCCACTCAAAATTTTTCATTCGTTGCTTGAGGTAGTTTTTATTAAGTAACTGTTTTGTAGGTATTTTAATAAAATCGGGATCACCTAAAAAAAAGTTTCTGTCGGCATACGCGCGCCGTTCTGCTTCGGTCAGTAATTGAATGTATTGCTCTGAATTATGTCCATAAGTTGCGACGGGATACGGTT
>JBIKRP010000225.1:0-4451 GCA_044349145.1 Flavobacterium sp. | reverse complement strand
TCCTTCCAATTTTCAAAAAAAAGTTATCTTATCTTTGAACGAGAAACTCGATGAAGTTCAGCACAGATTTAACATCGCTATTCAAAAAGAACATGTCTAAGATTCTCTTTTCACATTCTTATTATTATCAATTAGACCCAAAGCAATGGAAAAACAAAATGCCATTTCCTCCTTTGGGAACGCTGTATGCTGCTGCGTTATTAAGAAAAAATGGTTTCGAAGTTGACTTGTTCGACACCAATCTACTGAAAGATCCAAAGTCGATTCGCCCGTTACTTGCCGAAACAAAACCAAAATACCTGGTTATCTACGACGATGGATTTAATTATTTGACGAAAATGTGTTTGACCAACATGCGGGAAGCTTGTTTCGAAATGATTGACTACGGTAAGAAAGAGGATTGCATCGTTATTGTCTGTAGTTCAGATTCGTCAGATCACTTTGATAAATATCTTGATCAAGGTGCTGATTTTATTCTCAAAGGCGAAGGAGAAATAACACTCTTAGAACTAATTAATTGCCTTGAAAAAAGCCAGCCATTTAACAATGTTGATGGACTAATATATAGACAAGACGCTGCAACAATTATCAATTCTGCTCGTAAAGTATTGCAAAATCTAGACGAATTGCCTTTTCCCGCTTGGGACCTTGTTGACATGAAAAGTTACCAAGCTATTTGGAAACAAAGTGGAATAGAATTTACACTAAATATTGCTACCACTCGAGGTTGTCCTTATAAATGCAATTGGTGTGCGAAACCTATTTACGGCAATCGATACAATGCCCATTCACCAAAATATATTGTCGAAGAAATTGCTTTTCTAAAAGAAAAATACAATGTGTCTAGATTTTGGATGTGCGATGACATTTTTGGACTAAAACCCAATTGGGTGCAAGAATTCAACAAGGAACTTAAAAACGGAAAACTAGCAATAAAATATTTCATTCAAAGTCGTGTCGATTTGCTGCTCAAAGAAGATACAATTGACGCGCTTGCTGAATCCGGTTTAGAAGAAGTTTGGGTAGGTGCGGAAAGTGCTTCACAAAAGATTCTTGACGCTATGGATAAAGGAACTAAAGTAGAAGAAATCTATGATGCCACGCGCTTATTAAAAAACAAGAATATTCGCGTTGCTTTTTTCTTGCAATTTGGATACTTGACCGAAAACAAAAATGACATTAGGAAAACAATTGAAATGGTTAGAGAATTGAAACCTGACAATATTGGTATTTCGGTTTCCTACCCGCTGCCCGGCACTTTATTTTATGAAAAAGTAAAAGACGATTTAAAACTCAAAGCAAATTGGACAGATTCTAACGATTTTGAAATGATGTTCCAAGGCACGTACTCTTCTGTGTTTTACAGAAAATTACAACGATATGTTCATAAGGAATTTAGGAAAAGTCAAGGAATTCAAAACGTAAAATTGATTTTAAAGCAACCCAAATTAGTTAGTTTAGCGAAATTAAAATCAATTCTTAAGCTAGGATATTATATTCCAAGTGGATTATTTGATCGTTTGAGTTTAAAAATGTCTGAAAATGAAAGCTGATTATCTCAATGCTATTGACAAAGGATTTTCTTCCATCTATGAGGAATATGAGTTTTTAAGTAAGAATAACTTTATCGATATCTCGCGCAGAAACTTCATTCGAAATGAAGTAGGTTTTTTCTTAAAACCTAATCATCATATGCTGGAAATTAATTCCGGAAGTGGCATTGACGCTGTTTATTTCGCACAAAAAATACATTCTGTTTTGGCAACTGATATCGCTTCAGAATCCGAATCATTTATTTCAAAAAAAATTGAACTTTTAAATTTAAAAAATCTCAAATTTCAAAAATGTTCTTTTACAGATTTAAGAGTTATCAAAAATCAAAAATTTGACTATATTTTTTCTAATTATGGAGGTTTAAATTGCACAGATAATCTACAATCGGTTTTTAACCAATTTGATGAGTTACTAAACCCAAATGGCTATATCACGCTTGTAATAATGCCTCCATATTATCCGATCGAAATGCTCACTTTCTTCAAAGGAAACAAAAAAGCATTCAGACGGTGGAAAAAAAACGGTACAATAGCAAATGTTGAAAATCAATCTATTGAAACTTATTATTATACTCCAAATCAAGTAAAAAAGGCTTTGTCAGAAAAATATACCCATATTAAGACCACAAATATTGGCACCTTTTACCCATCGTCACATTACGAATCTGTTACGAAACATAAAAATCTGGTTTCTAAATTAATTCAATTTGACGAATGGATTAACAGAACACCTCTGATGTTTAAGGGAATTGGGGATTATTATATTATTACTTTTCAAAAAAAATTACATGAATAACAGCTCTGAAATTAGTATTGTTATTCCCACTCGAAATCGCCTGAATTCGCTAACTAGATCTTTGAATTCTATTAGCGCTCAAACTTATGCACCAAGAGAAATTATTATTGTTGACTCGAGCGATAATCCTTTAAGTATCGAGCAATTCGACAAGAATCTAGGAACGCTTAGTATCCAAATATATCATACACATCCGTCTGTTTGCTATCAAAGAAACTATGGAATTGAAAAAAGCATCTCAAAATTTATCTTACTATTAGATGATGATATTGAACTTTCTTCGAATTATATCGAAACCCTGATGCGTCATTTGGAATTCAATGAAAATGAGACGGTTTGTAGCGGCCTAATTCTAGAGAACAGAAATAACAAATGGAATTACTGTGAAACGCAAAAATCGGAAATAGGCATCTTTATGGCATACTTGTTTGGTTTGTCCGTTTGGTTTGATTTTTATCAGAAAACAGCTCCAAAAAACAGGGTTAGTCATTACATTCACAATGCTTTTATTAAGAATGGAAACTCCATATCTAAAGCGGGATGGCCGAGAGTTGTAGACTATAGAGCGCCTTCATTTAAGACTCCTATTTACAGTTTGGGTGCCTCAGTAATTAGATCAGACAAACTAAAATGCGTGCCTTTCGACACAGCTTTTTACGAAAACGGGATTGGTGAAAATTATGATTTGCTCATGAGTCTAAATAGCGAAGTCAAGATTATTACCGATGCAAAGGCCTATCATCATAGAGAAACGAGCAATAGACTGAGTCCCGCAAGATCTTATTACTATCGAATTGCAGCTTTGCACTATATATTAGTCAAGCACAAAAAGTTTACTTTTGTCAATCAAATCTATTTGATTTGGTCCTTAGTAGGAAATTCTATTCTATTTCTAGGTAATGGAAATATAAAAATGATTTGGTATAATTTACAAGTTATTTTGCGAATTTTCTTCCATTTTCCGCTCTACAAACCTAAAAAATGAAAAAAAACTTAGTAAAAATATATCGATTAATTCCACATTCTAAGAGGAAAAAACTCGCTATTTTTTTTACTTATTCTTTAGTCAATACTATTTTAGACTTGATTTCAATAGCGTATTTAGTGCCTATAATTCTGATATTGTTAGATAAAGACAAACTTGAAAAACTAGCCCAAAGCTACCTAAACGTAAATCTTACAGATAATTTAATCCTCATTTTGTTGGGGTCATTAATTTTTTTCTACATCCTTAAAAATAGCATCCAAACTAGAATTATGGCTCTGCAATCAAGATTTATTTATTCCATCTCTGCTGCGATTTCAAAAAAGTTAATGTCTAATTTCATTTTCGAAAGCTTCAAAATTCACACGGCGTCTGACAAGAATATCTTCTTTAGAGATGTATTTCAGCTTCCAATGACTTTTGCAACCAACATTTTGTTCTCTATTTATTATATTCTTTCGGAAGCGTTTGTTCTTATTATCATAGCTGTAGTCAGTTTTGTCTACAATCCATATGTTTCGATTATTTCCTTTGCGCTTCTTTCTTTTTTAGCCTTTTTGCTTTTGGATTTTCAAAAAAGGAAAATAGCTGGTTTTAACGAAACAATTGTTCATCTATATAATGAGAATGTCAAAAACATTACGAATATCATTCAAGGTTTTATTGAAATAAAAACCACAAAATCTGAGGGTAAATTTCAAAGAAAATTTGAAGATTCAAACCAAAGGAATCACGAACAATTGTCTTTGCTTTTGGCTTTCAAACAGTCGAACGTAAAATACTTCGAAATCCTTTTTATTCTAGGATTGTCCATTGGGATTTTCTTCTTTATTTTTAGCAAAGACCATTCTAAAGATTTGATTTTTTTATCATTCCTGGCTGGAGCAAGCATTAAAATTATTCCCTCTTTTAGTAAAATTTTGAATGCCTTCATCGACCTGAAGACCAATAGAAACGCGATTGAGATTCTAAGTAAGTATGATGATGTAAAATTACGTACGTCAACGACTGTTGAATTCAACAACAAGATACAACTTGACAAAATCGACTTTGATTATGCTGAAAAAGAAATTCTTAAGAACATTAATTTAGAAATTAAGAAAGGTGATTTCATTTC
>JBIKRP010000284.1:0-3612 GCA_044349145.1 Flavobacterium sp. | reverse complement strand
ATCACACCGCCTACACTTTCAATCGTTTTGAAAATACCATACAATTTCTGCGCGACTTGTTCTTGACTTAAAGCAATCTCATCGTACTTTCTGTTGTTCTCCGCAATTTCAGATAAATAGCGGGTTCTGTGTGGTGGAATGACAAAAATCTTTTCGCTCATTTCACGCGTGATTTGAAAGGTTGATTTCAAATCAGATTGCGTTTTCTCTACAATTTTATCCATGATGGCTTTGTAGAGCGTGTTCATTCCAGGATCGTTAAACTGAGAAGCAATCGTTCCGAAAACCGGCATGCTATCCGGATTTTCATCCCACAAATTATGATTGCGTTGGTATTGTTTCTTCACGTCACGCAAGGCATCTAAAGCACCGCGCTTGTCGAATTTATTCAAAGCCACCAAATCAGCAAAATCAAGCATATCGATTTTTTCCAATTGTGTTGCTGCCCCAAATTCAGGCGTCATGACATAGAGTGAAACATCCGAATGATCCATGATTTCGGTGTCTGATTGTCCGATTCCAGATGTTTCGAGTATGATGATATCGTATTTGGCTGCTTTTAAAACTTGAATGGACTCGGCAACGTATTTTGACAAAGCCAAATTAGACTGTCTTGTTGCCAAGGAACGCATATAAACTCTAGGATTGTTAATCGCGTTCATACGTATTCTATCGCCAAGTAAAGCGCCACCTGTTTTGCGTTTGGATGGATCTACCGAAATTAAACCGATGGTTTTCTCCGGAAAATCGATTAGAAAACGACGCACTAGTTCATCGACCAGAGAAGATTTCCCTGCGCCGCCTGTTCCTGTAATTCCCAAAACTGGAATTTTAGATGTTTCATTTTGTTGGTGAATGGTTTCGAAAACGGGTTTAGCAATTTCTGGGAAGTTTTCTGCTGCAGATATCAAACGCGCAATAGCCGTTGGATTTTTATCTTCGATGTGTTGCAGTTCACCATTGAGTTTATCGCCAATAGCATAATCCGATTGCTGCACCAAATCGTTAATCATACCTTGCAATCCCATGGCACGGCCATCATCTGGTGAGTAAATTTTAG
Source organism: Flavobacterium sp. (assembly GCA_044349145.1). Lineage (GTDB taxonomy): Bacteria > Bacteroidota > Bacteroidia > Flavobacteriales > Flavobacteriaceae > Flavobacterium. Next base: position 2,552 of record JBIKRP010000284.1, on the reverse strand, counting down.
TTATTCCGTAGGCATGTAATTCTGCAATTTCACTTGGAAGAATCACACCACCGCCACCGCCAAATATTTTGATATGGCCTGCTCCTTTTTCCTTTAGCAAATCGAACATGTATTTGAAATACTCGTTATGACCACCTTGATAGGAAGTCATCGCAATAGCATTCGCGTCTTCTTGAATGGCAGTATTGACAACTTCTTCTACACTTCGGTCGTGGCCTAAGTGAATCACTTCTACACCAGTTGATTGAATAATACGACGCATGATGTTTATTGCGGCATCATGACCATCGAAAAGAGAAGCAGCAGTTACAATTCGAACTTTATTTTTTGGGAGATACGGCAGAACTTGTTCCATTTTTAGTTTTATGTCTTTAAGAAGCGTGCAATTTACAGAATTTTCAAAAAATTGCCTATTAATTACGATAAAACATAAAAATATAATAGACCAATGATTTTGAGCAAATTAATTTTAGATTTGACTGCAAATACAACGAAATGCCCTAGCCCTGATGGAAGCGGCATCCTTTTGTGCTGGCGTTCAGCACAAAAGATTACCTCACAGATTAAAATTGTCTAATTTTGTGTTCGGTCAATTCGCTTCGCTCAGGTTAGCGAACAGCAGGATTAGCTTTTAAAAAAAAGAAATGATAAAAATAACCATACTCATTCACTGCGAAGATCAAAAAGGAATTATTGCTGCCGTGACGAATTATATTGCGAGCATTGACGGGAATATTGTGTATCTCGACCAACATGTTGATGCCGATCAAAACGTGTTTTTTATGCGATTGGAATGCGACATGATGAATGAAAGTTGGAGTTTGGAGATGATTCGAAACGATTTTCAAATCAATTTGGCGAACCGATTTAAGATGTCGTGGGAAATGCACACCACAGATCAAAAGCCGCGAATGGCGTTGTTTGTATCGAAATACGACCATTGCTTGTACGACATTTTGGGACGTTATAGCACAGGCGAATTGCCACTTGAAATTCCGTTAATCTTGAGCAATCACATCGATTTGAAACCAATTGCGGATAAATTCGAAATTCCGTTTCGTCATGTGCCTTTTACCAAAGAAATCAAAGAACAAGGCGAAGCTGCGCAAATCGCGATACTACGGGAATTCAACATTGACTTTATTGTCTTGGCGCGTTATATGCAAATCATCACGCCCAATTTGATTTCGATGTATAAAAACAGAATTATCAATATTCATCATTCGTTTTTACCAGCATTTCCTGGTGCAAAACCTTATCATTCGGCATTTAAGCGCGGCGTAAAAATCATTGGCGCCACCAGCCATTATGTGACCGAGGAATTGGATGAAGGACCGATTATAGAGCAAGATATCACGCGGGTTTTGCACAGTCATTCGATTGAAGATTTTATCATGAAAGGCAGAGATTTGGAACGTATCGTTTTGGCTCGAGCGATTAAGTTGCATGCGGAAAGAAAAACGATGGTTTATAACAATCGTACCGTAATTTTTTCTTAATATCTTTAGCGGTATGTTATTTGCTAAGTGTCGCAAAAAATTATAATTATGAAAAAAGTACTTTTTATTTTAATGTTCGTTCCGAGTGTGTGTTTTGCACAATGGCAAGATGTTTTTAATAAAGTAAAAGATGAAGTTACAAAAGCAACGTCATCAACCGGAACTGTAGATATTGCTGGTGGATTGAAAGAAGCATTGCAAAATGGTGTGAGCAAACAAGTGACCAAATTAACCACTGTTGATGGATTTTACAAAAACGAATTGGTCAAAATTATCTTGCCGGATGAATTGCAAAAAGTAGATAGAACTTTGCGAAAAATGGGGATGAGTAAATTGGCCAACGACGGCATCAAATCGCTGAATCGTGCTGCAGAAGATGCGGTAAAGGAGTCCACTCCTATTTTTGTGAACGCGATTACGAGCATGTCCTTTTCAGATGCCAAATCTATTTTGATGGGAAATGAAGTCGCTGCGACAAACTATTTAAAAGGTTCGACTTCTTCGGCCCTGTATGTGAAATTTAGTCCTGTGATTCAGAATTCGATTGGGAAAGTTGGAGCTGACAAGATTTGGTCAACTATTATCAAGAAATACAATTCAATTCCATTGGTGTCGAAAGTCAATCCTGATCTTACGGATTACGTCACCAACAAAGCTATGGACGGCGTTTTTAAAATGATTGCCGTGGAAGAGAAAAACATTAGAACCAATTTCAATTCGAGAACCAGCGAGACTTTAAAGAAAGTTTTTGCAATGCAGGATAAGAAGTAATTGTTTGTTAGTTTAATCGTGGATTCGTTTAATCGTTTAATCGTTTAATCGAACCAACGAATCCACGATTAAACAATTAAACATTTCTTCAAATCTTAACACAAGTTCAACAAACAAATAACATAGCGTTAACTAGATGACAACCGTAGAAAGTTGACATTTGTATCATAATAAAAGGTTTTTATTATTTTGATTTAGAGTTAGTTTATAAGAAGCCACGTACTCATATGCGTGGCTTTTTTTTATGCAATTTTCTGAAGGAAAGAAATCACATTTTGATTA
>JBIKRP010000223.1:0-4499 GCA_044349145.1 Flavobacterium sp. | reverse complement strand
CTATTTCTCCAAGACAAATATTTGGGAGAGTATAAACAAAAACGGCCGGACTTGGAAAATAATTTTCATCATCTGAAATTGAGTCTTGGTGCTTTACATCAGTGTCCAAACTTGATGATTTATTTGCAAAAAGCAATGCAATGTTATTTGTTTTGTCTATCTGAATTATTTCTTTTAAAATGAGTTCTGAAGCTAAAAAAGCTAGTTTACTTAAATTATCCATTTTGAAAAATCTAGGATAATTCATTCCTGAATATTGATAAGCCATTTTTGAAAAAACATTAAAAGATGAGTCTTCAGTTTCAAAAAATACTTCACCATTCAAATAAATTTTATTCTGTTCGATAGAACAAAAAGAGTGTATGAAGTAATTATTTACCATAAGACTTCACTTTTTTAAATATAACTGCTGTATTGCATCCTCCGAAACCAGACGCTGTTTTTAGAAAAAACTCAATATTTTTTTCTTCGTTTTTCTGAATGATATTGATGGGTTCACTTACACCCATTTCATCAAATCCATGAGAAACAAATAGTGTATTTTGAAGCATAGATTCTATTCCGATAACAGTTTCAAGTAATCCAGAAGTCCCCAATGTGTGACCATAATATCCCTTTAAACTATTTATTGGAACATCCTGAAATCCCAATCTATTAAATGCTATCGCTTCCATTTCATCATTAAAAGACGTTGCCGTTCCGTGTGCCGAAATATAATCAATTTTTGCTGAGCTTATATTCGCTTCGTTCATTGCATCTTGAATACTTAGGAACAATCCTTCTCCTGTTCGAGACGGACCTGAGATATGATTAGCGTCATTGATAGCACCATCACCAACAATTTGAACTTTGGCATTTTCCTCTTCGGATGTGATTAATACAGCAGCAGTAGCTTCTCCTAAATTCACGCCTGTTCGATTTACAGAATACGGTTGGCATGGCAAATCACTCATTGCCTGAAAAGAATTAAATCCCGATAAAACAAACTTTGATACTAAATCGCCAGCCACAACAAATACATTGTCATATAAGTCACTTTGAATTAATCTTTTGGCAACTGCAATAGCCAAAACTCCAGAAACGCAAGCATTAGACACAACGATTGGCTGTGTTTTAAAGTCGAAAAAATCCGCAACTTTTTTAGCTAAAGTATGCAATTGAGCGGCTTCAATGGAGTTGCTTTGATTTTCTAAAGAGGTAATATTCCCTTTTGTTGTAGAAAGTATAAAAGCTGTTCGATTGTTAACTTTTGCTTTATCAACTATTGGATGCAATGCCAAAATCATCATTTTTTCAAGTTTGGTGTAGGAATCAAACTGTTCAATTTTGGCAAAAGCTGCATCTAGAATGGCATCATTTAGAATGGCTGCATAAAAGGGAGATTTCAATAATGAAACATCGCTATGTTTTTGAATACCAGTACATCCACTCTTAATGTTTTTTACATTCGCAGCCACATCTAATCCTAATGGAGTGATGCAATTGGTTTGTGTAATGAAAACTTTTTTGAGCATATAATAATCTTACAATCCTACTTTTCGTTTCCACTCTTCATAAAATGGTGGATTTGTCAACATTAAATTGTTATTGCTATCTAAAAAAACTTGGACTGTTTCACCTGTGCATGCTACTTCATTTTTGGTGTCATAAATTACATATCTAAAAATCATTTTAGCAGCTTGTGTGGCCACAAAAGTGGTTTCAATTCGAGCTACATCTCCATAACGCAAGGATAATTTATGCTCACACACTGATTTTACAATTGGCGTGGTAAAACCTTGCGATTGTACATCAAGATATGAAATACCATGTTCACGTCCAAAAGCTTCGCGTCCATCTTCAAAATAGGTAATATAAATGCCGTGCCATACAATTCCTAGCGGATCGGTTTCATTAAAACGTACGCGAATATTTTTAGATACCTTCAATGCGGTCTCTTCGTTAAACGGCTCTTTTCTTTTTATCATAAAAAATAGCTACTGTTGTTGTAAGTGTAAAAAAAACAAATAATAAACTTATTTCAGGGAAAATATCTATTAATGTTGCCTTTCGCAAAAGTACATCATAAAAAGCATTCAATCCCCAATTCATTGGTGAGCATTTTGCTATCATTTGCATCATTTTAGGCATAGCGAAAACCGGTACCCAAACGCCACCTATAGCAGCTAAAACAATTGTGGCGGTGGCTCCAAACGGCGCTGATTGTTCTTGGGTTTTGGCGATAGTTCCGATTAAGATACCAAAGCCTATAGCCGCAAATCCTGAGAACAAAGCCACGAGACTCATCAAAAATAAATTGCCTTCAATGTTCAACGCGGGTAAACCGATTTGTGGAAAAATGAAAACCGCTACAGCCACCATCATATAAAATTGAATTATGCAAATGATGCTGTACATGATTGTTTTTCCAACTAAAACGATAGTGTACGAAACCGGATTGGTTCGCAAACGCACAAAAGTTCCTTGGTTTTTTTCTTTAACAATATTTATGGAAAGCGGAATCACGATGAAAAATATTGCAAAAAGTGTCCACGCTGGAACGTTGTGTTGCGCCGAGTTGGGAATGATTTCTCTGTCGTTTATTTTAGGGACGATTTCTTTGAAAGTGATGAAGCTTTTTTGTTCAAAAGTCACTACGTCTTCGCCTAGTTGTTTTTGAAAAGTAGCGTAAATCGATTGCGTTTCGATATGCGAAATCATTTTATCTATGGCACTCATGACCGCATTTTTAAAACTAATTTGCACGGCGGGATCAAAATACAATTTGACTTCTTTTTGCGACAATACTTTCGGATTTGCTTTTGCAGTGGTGTCAGCTTCTGAAAAACTACTGACAATATGATCAACGTTTTGATTTATTTTGGACTGTAAGTCGACACTTAAATTCTTCGGAATAACAATCGCCAATTGAAATTTTCCTTTAAAAACAGCTTCTTTTGCTATGGCTTCGGTGATCTTTTGGTTATCAATTTGAGTAACAATAGCAAACGCCTCGCTTTTTTGTAGGTTTTCACTAACCGATTGAGATACTTTTCCGTTATCGTTATCGACGAGTAAAATCGGAATTTTAACATCGTTTACTTTTTTAAAGGTCGTATCCTGAATTAAAGTTACCGTAATAATCAGCACCAATGGCATCACAAATAAAATGATAACACCTCCTATATCGCGCTTGAGAATTAGGAATTCTTTGTAGACCGACATGAAGAGTTTAAATACCATCTCGCAATTCTTTTCCGGTTAAAGCAATGAAAACATCCTCGAGATTTTGAGCATTTGAGGTGTTCGAAATCAATTCTTTTGGAGTGCCTTGAGCGTAAATTTTTCCTCTATCAATAATGGCGATGTCGGTACAAAAATCCTGTGCTTCCGACAAATGATGCGACGTATATATGATGGTAGTTCCCGATTGGTTGAGTTGGGTCAAATATTCGATTATCGCATTTTTAGATTGCACATCGACGCCTACAGTTGGTTCATCAAGAAAGAGTATTTTTGGGTTGTGTAAAATTCCAGCAATCAAATTCACCCGTCTTTTCATTCCTCCCGAAAACGTTTCAACACGTTTGTCCGCAAATTTTAACAAGCCTAAAAAATCAAGATTTTCGTTTACTTTTTGCTGCAATTCCTTTCCTTTTAATCCATACATACTTCCAAAATAGAGCAAATTTTCTTTGGCTGTCAATGTAGGATACAACGCATATTCTTGTGGCACCACACCAATGACTTTTTTTATGGCATTGGCATTATCGGAATACATCAAATTGTTGATGGTAAAACTTCCTGAGGTAGGTTTAATGAGTCCGCACAGAAGTGAAATCAAAGTAGTTTTTCCAGCACCATTGGGTCCGAGTAATCCAAAAATTTGTCCTTCGTATATGGAAAGTGTCAAATCGTTCAAAGAAAATTCTTCGGCATCTTTGTACTTTTTGGATAGGGATTGTATTTGGATAATGGGTTGCAAAATACGTTTAGCTAATAGCTTTTTTTAATTTTTTGAAAAACACTTCTTCTTTATCGGCTATGGTTAAAAGTTCGTCGGCAATGGTGTTATATACGTCTTCTTGAATGCTTCTGTTCTTATAAATTCGAGAGGCGTTAACGGCAAAATCACGCCATAAATCACCAATAATAGTCATTTCATTGGCCAATTCTTTTAAAGTATTGTTTTCCAAAATAACGGCTGCTTCTTGTAAAAAAGCCGCATAAATAAATCGGAAACCACCACCACCTGTGCCAATTTCTTCTTGCATTCGCACTATTTGTGCGAGGTAATGATTGGTTTTTTTGGTACCGACTTTCGAAGGCCATTTCTTAATTTTTCGAGCGACCAATCGAATGCCGCGAACACCAATAATGGGTGCTGGCGCTAACATATCACGGCACGTATTTTTGATTCCTTTGACGATTGCTTTTTTCAAATCGATGTGTTGTGGAATTTCAATAGGATAATACATTTGTCCACGCGGAGCAAAAGCACCTTTGGCAAAACGTACTTT
>JBIKRP010000429.1:0-4533 GCA_044349145.1 Flavobacterium sp. | reverse complement strand
GCCACCGTTCTTTCATCATTATTTCCAAATGGATTTAGCCTAAAGAACTGAGAGTTATTTCCTGTGACACGCATCGAATTCTTGAACACGACCGGATTTCCACTCGGAGCAGTTCCTGTACTTTTGGTGAAAAATCCTTGACCTGTTCCGATGTATCCATTTGGCACAACGCCGCCAGACAATGCTGCTGATCCTCGAGATCCAACCGCTCCCAAGCTATTCCATGAGGCATAGTCACTTTCGGTATAGTTAATTACAAAATCACCATAAAAAGGATCAACGTAAGTAGTGCTTGGCGCTGAGTTGTGGGTCCAAAAGTAGATGGTTCCATCAATAATTGGAATATTCGCTGGGTCGGTCAAAAATGCTTGCGCATCAACTGCAGATGGATAAGGATTACCCAACAAATTGTATTTGTCATTATTAGTTCCGGCGCCTAATGTACCGTGATATATTGGACAAGAAATATTACCATTGTTCGGTGTTCCAATAAAATTGGCTGTATAAGGGACAAAGACTGTTGGCGTATAAGAGAAAGTTTGGGGTGCCCGAACTATATAGCCTTTGATTGGATTCATGATTGTTGCGGCAGATTCAGAAAGCCAATTACCAAAACCATTGGACACTGACGGAATCCAACTGAAATATTTGTCGGATAAAGTAGCAGGAGATAAGCCGCCAACACCTCCCAGCCTAAAATTAGAAGCGAATGTTACAGGACTTCCCCAATAGGTATAATCAAACCGGTACATTGGTTGTGTAATTCGTTGTACGTTGATCACGCCTATATTCGAGACATTATTTACTTGCACCAAGCTCGCAGAATTTAGTATATTAAACTGACCTCCGGAAGCTACATTTACAACATCAGTCACAGTTATGGTATTGGTAGCGTTGACTTGCAAAATACCTCCATTAAGAATACTTAAACTATAGGCATAAGCATTGTATGAAGTGCCAGAAATAATAGGGTCAATTGGCGTATTACCAATCACAACGCAGTCAAGCGCGGTTGGTATTCCAACAGGATTCCAATTGCTTGCAGTATTCCAATCACTTGTTGCACCGTTCCAACTTTTCGAGGCGCTTATAGTTCCCGTTCCTGTCCTTCCAGAAGCTAATGCCGTACATGTTGCATCGCTCAAAGCAGTAACGGTATAAGTTGCTGGAACAGTCGGAGTAACATTAAAAACATAGGGATTGGTCGTATTTCCAACTACAGTAACGGGTGTAATTCCGTTGGTGTAGGTAAACGTCCATGGCGATGTTCCAGTTAAAGCAATGCTCATCGGAACGGTGCCGCTGCAAGTGGAGCCCGATCCAGAAATTACAGAAGTTGGTCCGTTGATAACAAAATTAGCAAGTGAGCGTACGGTTGGATTATTGGGACAAGCAGCATAGTATGGATAGGTTCCCGGTGTATTTGTATTGGTCAATCCAGAACCTGATACACCTACTGGATTAAAAGGAGTTCCTGTTCCTATTGGAACACCACCAGTTGGTGCAGTATACCATTCCACGGTTCCTCCGACCACGCCAGAGATCGTGCCTGGGCCGGTAACATCCCATTGAAAAGTATTGGTAAGCGTAATGCTAGAACCTGAATACAAAGTTGAAATCAAGGTATAAGTTACCCCGGCAGTCAAAGTGGAACTCATCATTGGCTCAAAGGTCGTTGGTCCACTATCATCATCGCCAACCACCCAAGTTCCGCTCCCACAAACGCCCGGATTAAAAGGATTTATTACGATATACCCCATAGAATCGTATGCTGTAGTTGGTGCCATCGTAAAAGTGTAAAAACCTGTCGTACTTACTTGAAAATCCAAAGAAGTATAGTTTGAAGTTAGTCCAGCGCCATCAAATTGACAAATTGGGGAGTTAGCAATAAAAATAATAGGGCGAATTGCTCTCGGATCACCACCTGCATCCCATGCGCCATTTATGGTATTTCCCAGGTTGCTCAGATTGGTGCAAGATCCCGTAGCGGTAATAGTTGCATTCCCCCCTTGGCAAATAGAAGCATTTGAAGTAACTGGCGGCGCAGCATTAGTTATGAATGAAAACGGACCAATCCATACGCCCTTATTGGCACCACAGTTGGACCTTACCCACACATAATATTGTATTCCTGATGACAATCCGGTCAAGTTTGCAGAAGTTACTCCTGCAGCAGTACTTCCTGTTGGTAATGTAGCAGGTACTGGCGAGACAGCGGTTTGAGAAACAATATATTGATAACCATTAGCCGGTGGAGGGATGGCAGCACTCCAGTTAATAGTTGCAGTAGTAAATGCTATTGCGCTTGTCGATAAGTTGCTTGGATTACCGCCACATAGTAAAGCCAAAACGGTAAATGTGTAGTCTTCGGTTTCTCCGTAGGTTATTGAACCACATGCCGTAGGATTCGTATCAAGATAATCAGCTCGTATTCTCATCCTATGATTTCCAACTGTTGCGCTTGCAGGCACCACAAAACTACCAGTATTGGCAACAAAATAGTTTCCAGACCCATACACTTTCTCCCCGACATCATTAAAATCGAAGTCATTGTTCCAGTCAATCCAAATGTTAAAACCAAAAGATCCTCCGACGTATGTTGAAGAAAAGTTTACCGTTCCATAAGGTTGTTGACTAACTACTTGACCTACAAAGTTACCGTATCCCGTTGCCGAATATCCTGAACTATTGGTAATATTCGCAATTCCACCTGTAGTTGAGAAATTACTAATATAATCGGTTGGGGAACCTGCTGTAGATACGCAGTAGCCAGTTTGAAAAATACCTGAAGGCGACCAAGCACTATAAGTTCCTCCACAATTGCTTCGTACAAAAATGTAATAGGTCGTGTTTGCCACTAAACCAGTAATATTAACTGTCAAAGCGCCAGTTGCTATTCCTGATGCTGCCGGCGTTGTATTGCTCGTAGATACTACATATTCGTAACCGCTGGTAGGCAAAAGAACGGGAGGCCCCCAGTTTATTGTCGCTGTCGTAAGGGTTATATTGGTTGTGTCTGATAGAAATGGAGGTTGGCAAGATGAAACTGTACTAGCACAAATACCAAAAGTACCGTTATTGTCATTTCCGAATTCCCAAAATCGAATATAGACTGTGCTTCCGGGAGTTAATCCAGTTCGATTAATGTAAGACATAGCACCATTTGCACTATCATCATCATCACATTCTATTAAAGTTAAAGCACCGCAAGTCCCAGAATAAAGAGCCATTCCAGAGTCAGTCATTGTTCCTGCTTGTGAATCTAAAATTAATATACCATTTGCAGGTACGACCGCGCTAAACCAAACATCTCCACCGGAATATAAACCACACCCAGGTGCCGGAGTTCCTACAGTTGAACTTGTTGTTGCTATAGCATTGGAAAATGCTGACATAATGCAATTCACACCAACAGTCAAAGGTGTTGCGGTACTACAGTCATCATTGAAGCCGGCAAGCGTAGTTCCGGATCCGGTTAAAGGACTAGACAAATAATATGCAGGTCCACCAGAGCATGCAGCATTATTGTAAGCAAAGATGAAATAGTAATATTGCGTATTAGAAGCTAATCCAGTTCCTGCAATTGTTGTGGAGGCACCGCTTTGCACAAATGTAAATGCAGCACCCAAAGTAGCAACATTTCCAGCGGTATAAGTTGTTCCATTTACAGGTTGACTAGGAGGAGTGCTGGTTAACGAACGAACAACCAAGTACCCAGTTCCTGTTCCGGAAAAAGTGGCCGGAACCGATGTGGAAGTTACAGTTCCTAAAACGAACGAACTGGCTTGGCTTGAAGGAGCAACGCAAAGCGGAAATAACGTTGTTACGTTACCAGTCACATAGGCACTGCTACAGCCGTTGCTTGCTAAAATTCTATAGTAGTACAAGGTATTGGCCGATAGTCCAGTAACGTTTACAGTTGTCGTTGGTGACAGGACAGGAGGAACTATAACAGCAGGTATGGTGTATCCAGAATCTGTTGTGACCTGAATAGTATAAGTGAGCGGAACTGTGCCTCCTGTTGGTGCAGTCCAGTTTAAGGTAAATCCATTGAAAACAATACTTGCTGTCGCAACAGTATTAGGGATAGCAGGGCAAGTAACCGCAGTTCCTACTAAAGGTCCAGCGACATTGTACGCGGGTCCGCCTGTACATCCACTATTATTATATGCATAAATATAGTAGTAATAACGAGTGTTCGCCGTTAATCCTGTTCCGGTAAAATTGGTAGTTGCACTACTTTGAATAAAAGTGAGTCCTGCGCCTAAAGTAGCGATGTTTCCAGCATTATATAAAGTTCCATTTAGCGGTTGACTTGGTGGCGTAGCACTTGTTGATTGAATGACCAAAAACCCATTGGCAGTTCCAGTGAATGAGCCAGGGATTGTAGTTTGTGTAATTGCGCCTGGCACGAAAGCACTAGCTTGACCTGTTGGAGCGACGCATGGAGCAATTATCGTTGTAAAAGTTCCGTAAGCAGTCCATCCGCTAAATGTTCCTGCGCCACAATCACTTCTAACAAATAAATAGTAT